>CASBQH010000016.1 GCA_949127695.1 Synechococcales cyanobacterium PMM_0073 | reverse complement strand
GCATAGAGGGCAATATCAGCAATGCTGTAGCGGTCGCCCACCAAGAACGGATGATCACTCAAGCGGTGCTCCAAAACAGCCAAAGCCGCATAGCCCGGAGCGCGCTTCTGCTCAATCACAGCTCGATATTGCTCGATCTCGGCTGGATCTTGAGACTTGTAGTGCAGCAAAAACCGCGAGGTGGCAATGTAGGGTTCGTGGCTATATTGCTCAAAAAACAGCCACTGCATCACATAGGCGCGCTCTAGCCGCTCAGCAGGCAGATAGGGCGTCCCTTCACTCAAATAGATCAAAATTGCGTTTGATTCTGATAGATATAAACCTGGCTCTAGCTCTAGAACCGGAATGCGACCGTTGGGATTAATGGCCAAGAACTCTGGCGTTCGCGTTTCTTGCTGCAAAATATCTTTTTCAATATATTCATAGGCAATTCCTAGCTGACTCAAAATTAGCCGGACTTTGTAGCCGTTGCCAGAGGGGCGAAAATCATAGAGCTTGTACATAGCATGTTGGTGGGTCACAATTAATCATCCAATCAGCCACAGCGGGTACGCTAAGCCCAGCCTGACCAAACCTGAATCGCACTCGCCATCAACTGCCGCAATGGAGAAGCCCAGACTGCTCAATTATCCACGAATTCGCTCGCTCATGCGGTTTTGCTATCGGCATATTGTGCTGGTTTTGGTCATTCTGCTCTGCGCGGGAGCAGGCGTCACTTTGGCGGGAACCACCCATTTAACGGTCGAGTTAATTGAAGCGCAAGCGCTCCAGAGCGCCAAAATTTCGGTGAAAACCATGAATGAAGCCCGCGTGCTCTATAGCAAAACGGTGGTCAACCGCGTCAGCAACCTGCCGCAAATTAGCGTGGGGCCGCAGTATCATACGGTCGCTGGCGGCATCCCCAACCCGGCCACCTATGCAATTGAGCTAGGCGAAAAGCTGAGTTCAAAGCAGAGCGGCATTCTGTTTCGGCTTTACAGCGACTACCCATTCCCAAATCGACTGACATCAGGCGGGCCGCATGATGCGTTTCAGACCGAGGCGCTTAGCTACCTGAAGCAGCACCCCACCGCATCGTTTTATCGCCAGGAACAGCAGGGCAGTCGGCGGCTGTTTCGCTATGCCGAAGCGGTACGGATGGAGTCAAGCTGTGTCGTCTGCCACAATCGACTGTCCAGCAGTCCCAAGCACGATTGGCAAGTCGGTGATGTCAGAGGCGTGATTGAAGTTAGCCAGTCGATTGATCAGTTGCTAGATATTGCTCAGACTGGCGTCAAGGCGATTAGCCTCTCGCTGGTGGGGCTGGGTGGACTGGCTGTTTTAGGCACTCTGCTAATTTTCAGCTATTCGCGCAGCGTCAACCAGATTTTGCGCGAAGAAGTGCAGCTCAAAACCGCAGCCTTGCAGGAGCTTGCCACAGTCGATGCGCTGACCCAGATTGCCAACCGTCGCCAGTTTGACCAACTGCTAGAAAGCCAGTGGCAACTCTGCCAGCCCCTTGCCCTACTAATTTGTGATGTTGACTACTTCAAAAAATACAACGATGCCTATGGACATCAGGCGGGCGATCGCTGTTTGCAGCAGATTGCTGGCGCAATTCAGGCCAGTCTCAGCAGTCCGAAGGATTTGGCAGCTCGCTATGGCGGCGAAGAATTTGCGGTGATTTTGCCGCAGGCCAATGCCGCCGCCGCTCAGCAGACAGCCGCTCAGATTATGGCGACTGTGCAGCAGCTCAAAATTGAGCATCGGCAGTCTGAGGTGAGTCCCTATGTGTCGCTCAGCATTGGTGTAGCCTGTCTGCTGCCCTCTGCTCAAAATCAGCCAGCTGACTTAATCTGGCTCGCAGACAGGGCGCTCTATGCTGCTAAAGCGGGTGGCAGACAGCAGATCATTTGCAGCTCAGAGCTAGTCGTCTTCCCTTCTCTTAGCCCATGATTGAGATCAATTCATCAGGGGGCTGATTGCAATTTTGGGCTATTTGCAAGAATTGTCATTGTCAAACGTCAGGCTGCTGTCGCAGATCTTCGCGATCTTTCAGATGTGATTCCCACCTGATCGCTAGTTTCGCGTTTGCTTTAGGAACTTTAGCCAAAGCCTTTTGAGCTGCCGTAGCGCACCGTTCTAAACTCGACCTGGCCATTGTAAGGATTGTAGAGGGTATAGGTGGCCTGCCCGGAGTTGCGTCCAACATTGCCCACGCCAATCACCTGCCGAGGACTGACGACAGTGGCTTGAGGCGCGGCAGTCTGGCTTAAGGTCGTCTGGCTTAAGGTGGTCAGGCTGGAGGTAATTTGAGCCTGCTGGATTTCGCACTGAAAGGCCCAGCCGGAACGCCCGCAGAACAGCAGATTAGCATCCATCCGCAGCAGCCGATCAAGCAGATGAATCGGCGGGGTTTCGGGAGTGAGCTCGTCGCTGGTGCTGACGCTGCTGCCGTGAATCAGCAGGCAGTCGAGTTCAAAAAAGCCAAAATCGAGGCCGCGAATCCAGTCTACGGTAGAGCGCGGCACGGCATCCCAGAGCGTTTTGGTGGTCTGGATGCCGTAGCGTTCGATTAGTTCGGTGGGTTCTCCGGTGCGTCCCAAGCCATGCAGAATCAGAATCTGCTCTTCCCACCAGCCCTGACAGATCTGCGGTTCTGGCTCGCCGTTCCGGGGCGATTGCAGCCGTTTCACCACCTGCTCGCTGGTGGCGGTGGGCGCAATCAGATCGCCCAGAATATAGAGCACCTCGACGGGCAGGCGTTTAATCTCGGCTAAGACTGCTTCATAGCAGCAATTCCAAATTCGACACTATATGGGCGTTTCAGCGTTTCTTATTGAGATTGGCTTCAATAAGCTCGGGCTATTCTATAGACTTGACAAATCAGAAGAAATTTGCATCCCAGAGAAAAGATTGAGTGATGTCAGCCAGCCCTGCCACAAAGCTGTAATAAACTGCGCGTCCGTCTTCTACTTCAAAAATACCTTTGGCCCGCTGCACAGAGCCATAGGCACCTTGGGTCAGCTCATACCAAAAGCTGTTGAAGCTAGCAGAATCTAGCACCTGCCCGCGCAGAGGCGACTGCCAAATATCTGGCGGTAACTCTAAGCTCACCGGCGCGCCTAGAATGACCCGCTCTGCCCAAGCCTGCCATTCCGTCTGTTCTGCATCCGGCGGCAGTAGCGCCACCCGCTGGCATAGATCTAGATCAATCGGCAGCGCCAGACTCTGCAAATCCAGATGAGAGCCGAGTTCGATATAGGCGGGCTGTCCGGCGGCAACGCGGCACAGCAGTTCTGGCCATTGACGGTCGCTGAGCTGCGTCAGGCTGGGAATCTCAGTTGCCAAATAGGTGGCATCAATCGCCATTGCATCAGTGCTGGGGCAGAGATAGATTGCAGCCGAAGCTTGGAGCAACTGCTGCTGAATCCAGGTGGTTTTGCCAGCGCCCGCAGCGCCCGCAACAAGGGTGATCGGCGGCATGAATTAGCTCTACTGAAATTAGCTGAAATTAGCGCTAGCAGTCTTTTAATTCAGGGGTTTGGTTCAAAATCTGGTAGCGGATGGAGGTGAAGTCTCGGTAGGCCGGGGTATCCAGGCAATCTGGGCGAAACACGGCCAGATT
>CASBQH010000015.1 GCA_949127695.1 Synechococcales cyanobacterium PMM_0073 | reverse complement strand
GTGCGCGCTTTCCACTGATCGGAGAGTTCTAGCAAATCGCCAAACCAGTCTCCGGGTTTCAGCATGATCGGCTTGCCGTCGTTGGGCACGAGCCGCACGTTACCTGAGACAATCAAAAACTGGCAGTCGATGCCGTCCGCTTCGGTAGACCAAATGACTTCGCCCAATCCCTGCCTGCGGAGCTTGGCTTGATCTTTAAGCTGAATTTGCTGAGCTGGGCTGAGCCAGCCTAAGGGCGGGTTGTCCCAGGCAACAGTCGCAAGCAGATCGTTGGTAATCATAGATTCACCTGTGGAGGCAGCAGTTCATGGGGCGATGGCTGGGGCGATGGCTGGGGCGATGGCTTGAGCGGTGGCTTGGGCGATAGATGCAGCTATTCGTTCACCTGAAGCTTAATCGGCAGCGCCTGCATTTTTTCAGCCAGCCACTGCTCAAATACTTCGTCTTCTAGGCTCTGCTTAATCTGCGAATCGTCCAGCGTCGCGGGCAGCACCGCCTCAACCCGAAACAGCCCCCAGCGCTCTTCCATGCCAATGGGTCCGACAATATCGCCTGATTCTGCTAGATCAATTGCTGCCCGCAGCAGGTCTGGCATGGAGCCTCGGCTCACGGGGCCGACCATGCCGTTCATAATCTTGTCGTCGGTAAGCGAATATTCACGCGCCAGCTGCTCAAAGACTGCGCCCTCTTGCAGCTGGGTTTTCAGCTCCTCAGCCAGCTCTTTCTCAGCCACAATAATCCGCGACAGGATCACCCGGTCGAGATAGACTTTGCGCTCAATAAAATATTCTGGCAGTCTGGCGGCGGTCACGGTTTCTTTGAGCTGTTTAATTTTGAAGTTGCCCGCCACCTGATTATGGAAGGCTTCGTAGCTGAGGCCGTTTTTATTCAGCCAGTCCTGAAACTGGTTCGGCTCAGTCAGCTGGTTGCTCATCCGAAAATCAATCACCGCCTGCTCCACGACTGCCGGATTAACGGCGCTGTCCTGGATCTCACGCTCAATCACATATTGGCGCACAATATCACCTAGAAATGCGTCGAGCTTGCGGGTTGCCTGCAAGTAATTGAGAATTTGCCCTGCGGAAATGGGCTGTTCGTCAATATATAAAAAAGGTTCAGCCACCATGAGTTCCCACCGACTTTAGCATCCTTAATTATGCCCAAACTGCTGAGCGCTTGGTTAAAAGTTTATCGGATCTCGCAGAATTGACCCGGTGAATTTGCTCAGTTCAGCGCCAAATCTGCTGAACAGATCTGCCTGCCCTATCTGCCTGCCCAACCCGCCTGCTCTAATTCAATTTGTAACGGGCACTCATAATGGGGCAATTTGTGATCCCGATTGCTCGTAAAATAATTGAGACCTAATGCTTGGTTTCACTGCTGTTTTGGGAGGAATCATGACTCATCGCCCGATCGTCCTTGGCATTGTCGGCGACAGTGCTGCTGGTAAAACGACCCTGACCAAAGGGATTGCTCAGGTGTTGGGTGAGGAGAATGTGACCATCATCTGCACCGACGACTATCACCGCTATGACCGCAAGCAGCGGGCTGAGATGGGGATTTCGGCTCTGCATCCCGACTGCAACTATCTCCATATTATTCAGCAGCATTTGGCCTTGCTGCGAACCGGGCAGCCGATTCTCAAGCCGATCTACAACCATACGTCTGGCATGTTTGACGCGCCCGAATATATCGAGCCACGCCGGTTTGTGATTGTGGAAGGGCTGCTGGGCTACTCAACGCGGGGCATGCGCGACAGCTATGATGTGAAGGTGTATTTGGCTCCGCCGGAAGCGCTGCGTACCACCTGGAAAGTGAAGCGCGACACCCGCAAGCGCGGCTACAGCGAGGCCGAGGTGCTGGAGCAAATGCAGAAGCGCGAATATGACTCAGAGCATTTTATTCGCCCGCAGCGCCAGTGGTCTGATGTAATTGTCACGTTTTATCCGCCCAACGGCGGCTCTGGCAAAGATGACCTGCTGCTGAATGCGCGGCTGGTGCTGCGCCCGACGATTCCGCACCCCGACTTGACCGATATTTTGGGAGCGAACGGCAATCACCTAGGCAACGCGATTCGGCTAGAGCTGGCTCGCGATATGGGCAAGCCGGTGGACGTGCTGGAGATCGACGGGCAGGCAACCAGTGAGCAGGTGAAGGCGCTGGAGCGCTTGCTCTGCAACGAGGTGCCCTATCTCGGCAAGTTTTGCAGCCTAGAGGGTAATCAGGATGTGGGCAAGGTGATTGGCACAACCGGCGAGGTGCTGCAAAGCTATCCGCTGGCGCTGACTCAGCTGTTGATTACGTACCATATCCTGAAGGCAGTAAATGTGGTCACTGGCTGAAGCTTAATTAATGTCATGATATTTTGTGACTTTTATTCTTAACCAGATGTCATGCTAGATCTGTTTCAAAAGTTTCTTGGCACTGAAGCGGGGCGCAGCCAGAGCCAAACTGAGGCGATGGTCGATTTGCTGCTGCTGGGCATGTATTCTGATAACTTGATTTCGCTGGCTGAGAGCAACTTTATGCAGCAAGAGTCTCAGCAGTTCACCTGGCAGTCGGGGATTTCATTCAGCGGCTATCTAGAGCGAACCATTCCCAAAGTCCGAATCACCAAGGGCGATCCTGACCAAGAAACCGAATTTCTGCTGGATATTGCCCAGCGCCTGGGAGATGCCGAAACCAAGCAAACCGCCCTGAACCAGCTGAACAGTCTGCTGGCGGCTGATGGCGTCGTTCAGATGGAGGAAGCTTTTGTGAAGCAGGTCAAGACAGCCTTCAAGCTCTAAAAATATTCCTCCACCCAGGACAGATCGCGCGCTATAAACCGCCGAATCACATCTGAGGCAAACAGCACCCGAAAACCGCCGTAGAGTAAGCCGTCCCAAAAGTTACGCTCGGCATAAAACCACTGCCAGCGCTTGCTAATCTCCCAGCGATGCCCCAGTAATTCTGGCTCCTCGGCAAAGCGGCAGGGGTTTTCGCGGTAGTGGCAGACTAGCGGACATTCGGGCAGGGCTTCTAAAACGGCCTGCATTCCCCAATCTGAAGTCTGAACGCGCAGCACCTGCGCCAGCGAAAACTCGCCGCCTTCAATGTAAAGACAGCGCTGCGCCGCATAGATGCCCAGGTCGAGGATTGAATTGGCCTGAAACGGCGTCATAGGATTGCATCTGAGCAGTTTGTTATATTAAACAGCGGCTCAGCCTGAGAATCAGGAACTTATGCGGCTCGGTTGAGCAAAATATGGATCAAAAAAGCTCCCGCCGAAACGGGAGCCTCAGATTACATTGAGATCTCAGTTAGTCGAGATCAGGCATGGCCAACACTGGCTCGGTCTCGCGGTCAATCCCTCTTTCAAAACCAGCCGCTGCCGCACGGGCGCGTCCCGCGTGCCAGAGGTGGCCAATTAAGAAGAAGAAGCCCAGCACGAAGTGCGAAGTGGCCAACCAAGCGCGCGGCGAAACAAAGTTCACCGAGTTGATTTCGGTTGCCACGCCGCCCACCGAGTTGAGTGAACCCAACGGCGCGTGGGTCATATATTCAGCAGCGCGACGAGCCTGCCAAGGCTGAATGTCGTTCTTGATTTTCTCAAGATCCAAGCCATTCGGGCCACGTAACGGCTCCAGCCAGGGGCCTTGGAAGTCCCAGAAGCGCATGGTTTCACCCCCGAAGATGATCTCACCGGTGGGCGAGCGCATCAGGTATTTACCCAAGCCAGTCGGGCCTTGCGAAGAACCCACGTTTGCACCCAGGCGCTGGTCACGGATCAAGAAGGTGAGAGCCTGTGCCTGCGAAGCTTCAGGGCCAGTCGGGCCAAAGAACTCGCTGGGGTAGGCCGTGTTATTGAACCAGACCATGCAGGCGGCGACTAGACCCATCAGGGAAAGCGCGCCCAGGCTGTAGGACAGATAGGCTTCACCTGACCAGACAAAAGCGCGGCGCACCCAGCCAAACGGCTGAGTCAGGATGTGCCAGACGCCGCCTGCGATGCAGATAAAGCCGACCCAGATATGGCCACCGATGATATCTTCCATGTTGTTGACGCTGACAATCCAGCCCTCGCCCCCAAACGGCGACTTCAGCAGATAGCCGAAGATGATCAGCGGGTTGAGCGTCGGGTTGGTCACGACGCGCACGTCACCGCCGCCCGGTGCCCAAGTGTCATAGACACCGCCAAAGAACATCGCCTTGAACACGAGCAGGAAGGCACCCAGACCCAGCAGAATCAGGTGATACCCGATGATGTTGGTCATTTGGTTTTTGTCTTTCCACTCGTAGCCAAAGAAAGACGAATATTCTTCCAGGACTTCGGGGCCGCGAATTGCGTGATAAATGCCGCCCAAGCCCAAGACGGCGGAAGAAATTAGGTGCAGCACACCCACCACAAAGTAGGGGAAGGTGTTGAGCACTTCGCCGCCAGGGCCAACGCCCCAGCCTAATGTGGCTAGGTGAGGCAGCAGGATTAAGCCCTGCTCATACATTGGCTTTTCTGGGATGAAGTGAGCCACTTCAAACAGCGTCATTGCGCCTGCCCAGAAGACAATCAGACCGGCGTGAGCCACATGCGCGCCCAGCAGCTTACCAGATAAGTTGATCAGACGAGCATTGCCAGACCACCAGGCGTACCCGGTTGAGTCTTGATCGCGTCCGCTCATCATTGCGGAACCATTATTAGAGAGCGTTACCACGGGGGAGTACCTCTTCGGGGAATACAAGGTGTTCATGGGGCTGGTCAGCGGGCGCAAGCCAAGCTCGGATGCCCTCGTTCAGCAGAATGTTCTTCGTGTAGAACGTCTCAAACTCTGGGTCTTCTGCCGCCCGAATCTCCTGCGACACAAAGTCATAGGCTCGCAGGTTCAAGGCCAAACCGACGATGCCAATGCT
>CASBQH010000014.1 GCA_949127695.1 Synechococcales cyanobacterium PMM_0073 | reverse complement strand
GCGCTGACCCATCGCTCGTATGTGAACGAGAATCCGGGTGAGCTGCATAATGAACGGCTAGAGTTTTTGGGCGATGCGCTGCTGACGTTTATTAGCGGTGACTATCTTTATCATGGCTATCCCGAAATTGCAGAAGATGAAATGACGCGCCGCCGCTCGGCATTGGTGGACGAAAAGCAGCTCGCCAAATTTGCGATTGAAGTCGGGCTTGATTTTAAGATGCGGCTAGGCAACGGCTTGATTCGAGACGGCGGCTTTCAAAACCCCAATCTGCTCAGCAGCACGTTTGAGGCGGTGGTTGGCGCTTACTACTTGGACAACGAACGCGATATTGAGCAGCTGCGGCCTATCCTGGAGCGGCTATTTGACTCGACGCCTGCAAAACCAGCTGGCGTTCGCTCGCATGTAGACAGTAAAAATCAGCTGCAAGAATGGGCGCAGATTCGGTTTGGTAGCTTGCCCAAATATGTGACTGAGCGGATTGGCGGCGCAGATCATGCTCCTGAATATCTGGCGCAGGTGTTTATTGATGCAAGACTCTGTGGCTCAGGCAGAGCCTGCGGCAAAAAAGAAGCTGAAAAGCGAGCGGCAGCCGATGCCTTAGCGAAACTGAAAAAGCAAGGACTGCTCTAATTGACTGCCGCTCACGGCTCGTCGTGCCTGATCTTCAGGTTGCAGTTGCGTTTAGCCGGAGCTTTGGCTGACGTGTTGCTAGCTAGCTTTGCGATCTGCGTGAGCCTGGATTCTGCTTCAATGGGTGGGATAAGTTAGACTGCCCGTTGGGTTGTGCATCGGCCTATGAAAGTCGCAATTCTCACCTCTGGTTTTTTTCCCGTGATTGATGGCGTCACCATCACGGTCTATAACCGGGTTAAACGCCTCAGTCAGATGGGGCATCAGGTGCTGCTGATCTGTCCAGACTATCAGCCGATTTCCAGCCTCTATGCCAACTGGTCAAGCTATGTGGGCGAAATCTTTCCTGGCGTCACGGTTTTGCCACTGGAGAGCGCGCCATTTATGGGGCTAGAATTTGATCGAAATGTGAAAAAGAGCAGCTATCCGCTGCTGCTCAAAGCGCTGGCAGAGTTTCGGCCTGATCTGATTCATGTCGATGAGCCAGAGCGGCTTCAGCTGGGGTTTGACAAAATTCCAGCAGCTGATTTTGCCAAGCGGGCTGGCATTCCCTGCGTCAGCTTTCTGCATACAGATTTTATTGCATATCTTGAAGATTATTTTGCGCTGCCTAAACCCATCATTCGGCTGATGCAGGCAATATCAAAGCGAATTGTTTCACGCATTTACAATGCCTATGATTTAACGCTGATTAGCAGCAAAATTACTTACAATAAGGCGCTAAAAATGGGAATTAAAAACGCGCTTAAAGCAGAACTACTCGGCGTGAATTTAGCGGAATTTGATCCAGCCTTAAAGCGAGATCGGTTCTTTGAGCAAACCTATCAGGTGGCCGATCTGGGTGCCAAAGTAAAGCTGCTGTTTCTGGGCAGACTCACGCCCGACAAAGGCTGGAAATTTACGCTGCGGACGCTGAGCCAAATGGCCAACAGTCCGAAATATCAGACTTTGCTAAACTCAGTGGCGCTAATGATTGCCGGAGATGGCTCTATGCGCGACGAAATTACTGAGGCGCTGTCGGCTCTGCCCTGTCCGGTGCATTTCTTGGGGCGGATTGAGCCAGATGCCGTGCCCGCGCTGCTGCTCAACAGCGATCTGCATATTACGACTTCAGAAAAAGAAACCAGAGGGCTGACGCTGCTCGAAGCCTTTGCGGCTGGGGTTCCGGTGCTGGCTCCCCAGGCAGGCGGCATTCCAGACAGCCTAGAATCAGGCCAAACGGGTCTGCTGTTTCAGCCGCAAAACAGCGCCGACTTTGCGGCCAAACTTCAGCAGCTCGTGAATGATTCAGTCTTGCGGCAGCAGATGGGAGCGCGAGGCAGAGCCGCTGTGGCCGATTTGAGCTGGGATGCGGCAGTCGAGCGCCTAGTCGAGATCTGGCAGCAGCAGATTGAACGAGCCGCAGCATGAATCAGCAACTTCAGCGCTATGGATTGGCTAGCCTGATTGGTTTGGGGCTGCTGTTTCGCGTTGCTTATCTCGATCAAAAAATCTTTTGGGTCGATGAAGTGGCCACCGCGATCCGCGCCGCAGGCTACAGCAAAGCCGAAGTGACCGCTCAGCTAGCCACAGGTCAGCCGCACAGCCCCGCCGATCTGTTGGCCTATCAGCAGCTCCACGCCCCGCATCTGCCGCTCCGCCGCTTTACCGATAGCCTCAGCGCCCTCAGCCGCAGCCCTGAACATGCGCCGCTGTACTTTCTGCTGGTGCGGCTCTGGATGGGGCTATTTGGCAGCTCAGTTAGCGCTATTCGCAGTCTGTCAGTGCTGTTTAGCCTGCTGGCGCTACCGGCGCTGTACCAGTTTTGCCGTGAGCTTGGCCGTGAGCTTGGTCGTGAGCTTGGCCGTGAGCAGCCTGAGCCAATCGCTCAACTCGCGGTCGGGTTTATGGCAATTTCGCCCTTTTTTGTGGCCTATGCTCAAGAAGCTCGGCCTTATAGCCTCTGGCTACTGACGCTGATAGTTTGCTCAACTGCGCTATTGCGGGCAATCCGGCGCGACCAGCCCAGAAGCTGGATCATCTACGCGCTGACGCTGACGCTTAGCCTTTACACCTCACTGCTAACCGTATTTGTGGCAGTCGGACAGTCGGTTTATCTGGCGCTACAAATGCGAGACAGGCGGCGATATTTAGCGGCGATCTGCCTCACTGGGGCGCTGTTTTTGCCCTGGGTTTGGGTGCTTTGGAGCCAGCAGACGGCTCTAGCGGCCAACACAACCTGGATGCGAACAGCAGCCCCAATCTGGCTGACTCCGGCGATCTGGCTCTACAGCGCTGCGGTGATTTGGTTTGATCTGCCAGTGGTGACGACGGGTTGGATAGCAGCAGCAGAGGCGATGATCGCGGCAACCGTGCTGGGGATTCTAGGCTATGCGATCTTCCGACTAATTCACCTACCGTCTCGGATTGGGCTGTACCTTGCGGCGCTGGGGCTGCCGGTTCCAGTGGCGCTTTTGCTGCTCGATTGGGTCAGGCAGGGGCAGGCGGCTGCTACTTCTCGATATTTAATTCCGGCTCAGCTGGCGCTGCTAGTGGCGGCAGCGGTGGGAATTAGCCAGTTTAAGCAACGCCCGCGACAGCTCGCCGTTGGGCTGCTGCTGGGGCTTAGCTTGATTTCCTGTCTGGTCAATCTCCACCGGATTCCCGACTACCAAAAAGATCGCAATCGCGCTAATCCAGAGCTAGCGGCTGTAATTAACGCTGCGCCTGCGCCAGTTTTGCTGGCCGAACCAAACCAGACGCTCGATCTGCTTTCGCTCAGCCACAGCCTTAGAGCCGATACGCAGATTCGGATTGCGCCTGCTGCCCAGCTTTTGCCGCAGCTGGACAATTGCCCGCCCAGCTTTCTGTTCAATCCTTCTGAAGCAATGTTGACGACCGCCAAACAGCTTGGACTCAATCCCAAAACTGCCTATCAGCCGCAGCTGCTCCTGACCCAAGACAGCCACCTGACGCTCTGGCAGGTTTGCTCACTGCGCCTCTGATTGCGCCCCTGATTGCGCCCCTGATTGCACTAACAGCGCCTCAATTGCCGTGAGATAATCTGGCGGGCTTTCGTCGCCCAGTTTGCAGGCTAAGCGATCGACATCTAGCAAGCTCTCGCCCCAAATCACCTGCCCTAGCTTTACAGCCTGCCCCCGATCGGGCTTCCAGTCTGGGCTGACAAACTTTTGATCTGCGTCCACCACCGCCCCATCAAACAAATGTCCAATGCAGAAATACACGTCTTGCAGCACCAGTGGCACAGAGGGACGATGCAGCTGCCCGCGTGAATTGGCGCTTCTGGCCTTGTACTGCCGACGCGGAAACAGCCCATACAGATTTTTCAGCGAGGCCGAAATTAGCGGCTGATCTTTGAGAATCGTGCGCTTAAATGCACCGACGCTAATCCGGCAGTCCACTTCGCGCAGCAGCGCCGGAGCCTGCATGGATTTAAACCGCACGGGCTGCGGCGATAGATTGGGATAATCGCTCAGCGGCAGTTCGTCTGCGTCCAGCAGCTGCATCTGGTCATCTAGCAGCGCATAGAGTCCGTGACGAGCGGCAATCTTAGCTAGCGAAACAGGCGAGCAAACTCCCTCGACAATTAGAATCTCAGCTTTGGGGCTAGCCTGCCGTAGCCCGCGCAGCACAGCACTCAGCACGGGCATACTCACCGTCACGGGCGGCGCTGCCGGATAGCCCAGATTCGGCTTCACCAGAATTCGCTCTGCCCCAAACGCCGCCGCCGGAGGCTGGTATTCAAAGCTTGCCGTTGGGCAAACCTGCGCCATGCTACTTTTAACTTGCACTATCGCTAATCAACCTAAACCCCGTTTGACCATAGCACGCGCCTCAGAGTCAGCCGGGAGGCGCACCGTGAAACAGCTACCCACAGCCAATTGACTGGTGACTGTGATCAAGCCGCCGTGATTCTGGGCAATCCCTTGAGCAATCGCCAATCCTAGCCCAAAGCCTGATCCAGGCGAACGAACGCGATCGGCTCGCCAGAATCGATCAAAAATATGCGCCAGCTGATCGGGAGCCAGCCCAACGCCCGTATCTTGCAAATTGACCCAGATTTGGCTGCCCTCACGCGCAGTTTGCAGCCCAACTGCGCCTTGATCTGGGGTATGGCGCAGGGCGTTGCTGAGCAAATTGGTAAACAGGTGAGTCAGCTGCACTGCATCTCCCAAGACTTCTAGATCTGGCAAAATCTCGGCTTTGAGCGCAATCTGCTTGATTTCAGCCTCAGCGCCATAGAGCTGCACCAGATTTTCCAGCAGCAGGCTGAGGTTGACGCGATGCTGGATGGGAGTTGGCATTTGATCCGATCGAGCCAACATCAGCAAATCTTCAGTCAGCGCCGTCATTTGAGTGGTGGCGCTGGCAATGGCTCGAAATTTTGCGGCATCCGAGGTTCTAATTCCCTCTGGATATTTGAGCGCGACCGCAGCATTGCTCTCAATCGCCATCAGCGGGTTCCGCAGCTCGTGGGATGCATCGGCAGTAAACTGCTGGAGCCGTCGAAAGCTGGTTTCAATCGGCTGCATGGCTTGCCGAGTCAGCCAAATTCCGCTGACGCCACTCAGCAGCAGCGCCAAAATAATGCCGCCTCCCAGTCCTCGATCTAATCGCCACAGCGTTTTGTGCAGCGCCTCAAGCGACTCGCTAGCTCGCACATAGCCAATCAGCTGATCGTTGCGCTCCTCTTCTCGCACCGGCAGCGTCACCCCTTCAGCGGCATAGGGCAATCGCTGAATCTGAACAGACTGGTTAGGATCAATCGGCAAGATCAGCGGATCATCACCGCGCTGGTCAACCAGCTTGCCTTCTAGGTCAAACCACTGCACGGCTTGGCCTGCGTTAAGCGTCACATCTGAACTGTCAACCTCCAGGTTCTCACCTTCGAGATCCAGTCCGCCGCTGGCGACTTTTGCCAAGACAGCGACCCGATTGGTCAAATCTTGCTTTGAACTGTGAGCAAAGGTTGTCCGAACAGCAACTACGAACAGTCCTAGAATCACCGTGAGTACTGCGAGATAGGATAATAGCAGCCGATAGCGAATGGTCTGAAACACGGGGCTAATTTGCTCGTAGACGATATCCAACACCATAGACGGTTTCGATCAGTTTGTCCTCGCATCCCACCTCTTTCAGCTTGCGACGCAAATTGTTAATGTGAGTTTTAATCGTATTTTCACCAGAGTCTCGATCTAGCTCCCAGAGCTTATTCAGCAGCATGGCTCGCGTAAAGACCTGACTCGAATTTTGCAGCAAATACTCTAAGATTAAATATTCCGTCGGCGTTAGATCGAGCAGATTTTCTGCATAGGTGACGGTACGACAGGCAGGATCTAGCGCTAGTTTTCCCTGACTTAAAATAGGCGGTCGTAGCGCAGAGGGACGACGCAGCAATGCTCGAATCCGCGCCTCAAGCTCGGCTAGCTTAAATGGCTTCACTAGATAATCATCTGCGCCCGCATCTAGTCCAATCACTTTGTCTGAGGTGGTGTCTTTAGCAGTTAGCATCAGCACGAAACCTGGATATTTGGCAGCTCGCAAGCGTTTGCAAAGGCTGATACCATCCAGCAAGGGCAGCATCAGGTCTAGCAAGATAATGTCGTATGCAGCCGCCTGTGCATAGTCCCAGCCTTGAATACCGTCGGGCGCAATCTCAACGATATAGTTTTGATGTCTCAGATCTTCTGCTAATGGCTCTGCAATTCGTTCGTCATCTTCCACCAGTAAAATTCTCATGATTTATCTCTTTAACGATTCTTCAGCTCCCGATTCACGCCTTGCTAAAATTTGAAAGTTGTTCTGATTCTGATGGTCAAGACAAAAATACTAGGATTACTAGCATCATGATTGGGCGCTGTGATCCAGATTAAGCCCGGTGTGACTGAAATATGGTCAGACAGCGCGTAATCATAGAAGGCTTCAAGATGCAGTGAGATATCCGGATCGTGCCGCCGCTGATCGATCTTAAATCCGCTGGTTCCGGTCAGCCGAGGCTCTTGGCCAATCACAACTCCCAAAACGCTGCCTGCTCGCCCCAAATCAGCAAATGCCAGGGTCAGCGCATAGTTCCAGACTTCCGCATTTCCTAAATCGAGCACAGTGGCGTTTGTCACGCCCACCCAGCCGCCCACTGCAAATCTGGGGCTGGGGAAAAAAGCGGCGGCAATCTCATAAGAATTGCCGATCACGGGGCGTTCTAGATCGATCTGCGAGCGCAGACTGCCGGTTTCTGTCGCCAAGCTGGAATCACTGTAGGTGTGAATATAGGTGGCTCCCAGCAGCAGTTGATCGCTTGGCTCAAACCCAAATTGCACAAAGGCACTGTGGTTTCCGTTAAATAGACCCGCCTCAGAGTCAGGGTTGCCAGTATCTCCAGCAAAATATCCCAGACTCAGACTCAGTTGATCTGTCAAGTCGTAATTAAACTGAAGTCCAGTATCTTCCACCAAGTTATGAATTGGATTCTCCGTCCCAAATTCAGAAACTGCACCATTGCCGCTAGCGCCATTATTATCGCCGGGGAACAGACTAAAATCATCGAGATCATCGCCCGTTGTCGCGATATAGAAGCTTGCTCGCTCTCCAATCGGAGCCTCATAGGACAACTCGCTGATCTCAAAGCGATGATCCTCAGTTTCAGCCGCAAAGCCCAAGCGCCCTTCAAATGTAAGTTCATCGACATAGGCAAACGGAGAGCCATTTCCGCTCTCAAACCCAACTGCTAAGAGATCTTCGCCCGTAAAACTGGCATTAAAAATCAGCTCAATGCTGCGTTGGAATACCAGAGGATCGTCCAGAGCGCTGCTAAAGCTGGCAGAAACACCCAAAATCGCCTCCCCTTCTAGAAAAACTGTTGGCGAAAACGGCTGGGCTGCTGCATCTGGCTCATCTGGCTCAATTGATGACTCACTGATCGGTTGCCTCTCCAACTGATAGACAGGCGTGATCTGTGCCATCGACTGATCTGATCGTGGCAATTCTGACAATTTGTTTCCTTGAGTCAAAGCAGCAGCAGTCAAGAGATATAGAGCATCCATTACCTCTCCTGGGCTTCAGTGAAAAATCCTGAAACTCTGCACAATACAGAGCTTCGGGAATCAGTCTATGACGCTCAGCGATTGCCTCAAGCGGTTAGTTAAACCACAAAGTTAGAGGCATTTAAGCTGCTGGCCTCTGTATTTTGCAACAGCGCTAGCAGTGCAAACGGATTATTTCCCGCATCGCCATCTGCGTCAATACTCACTATCGTATGCTGTCCAAGCTGCTCAATCTGTAAATAATCCTTAACTGGATTAGCGCTGCTGTAGCCGTCTGTGCCGAAAATCTCGACCAGAATAATCACATCTTCAGCCGCAAAATCATTGATCAGATCGCCTCTATCTGCCAAAGTTCTGAACACAAACTGATCGCGATCTGCGCCCCCCTTCAGCACATCTTTCCCGGCTCCGCCAACCAAAATATCTTCACCCTCGTCGCCATTGAGCACATCTTTCCCGGCTCCGCCAATCAGAAAATCGTTGCCGTCGTCGCCGATCAACCGATCATCGCCGTCTAAGCCTTGCAGCAGATCATTGCCGCTTAGCCCTCGCAGCCTGTTTGATTGATCGTTGCCGTCAATCGCATCATCTGCTTGCGTGCCTCTCCCGCGATCAAAAAACTTGGAATTCACAGTGGTGACAGACTCCAGTTCCACAATTAGCTCTGGATCAAGGTTTTGATCCAACTCCTCCACCAAGACCAAGCCGACACCGGGCGCATAATATTTGTACTCAAAAACACCGGGTGAAACTTCCGTAGACTCAAGCGTCTGCTGCACCTGATTAAAGCTGCCGAACTCTTCGGTGTCCACCGTCCTGTCAAGGCTGAGCACCTCTGCTTGATCTACGGCTGCATCATTTGGCGCAAACTCTTGATAATAGCTGCTGCCCACCTGCGGATGAGCTTCCATAATGTAGCCCGGTAGCGCTCCATTAACGCCAGCTTCCCAGGCTCCGTTGTTGTTGGTTCCGATAAAATTACCCTGATCGTCATAGACAAACTCTGTCGTGGCTTCACCCAAATACCAGACGTTTCCCTCTGTATCTTGAGCAAACCAGTCATCTGTATCCTCTTGCAGAAATCCCCCCGCCCAGGCTGTCTCTCTAATTACTGTGGCATCAATCCCTGCAACGTTTTGTGTCTCATAAGTAACGGCAAATCGACTGATCTCCTCTTCTGCTTCATCAACTTCTTCACCGGCTGGCTCTCCTTCATAGAGATAAATCGTTCCCGGCGTTAGGGGAAAGTACTGATTATTGACAGCCTGCCCAGGTGCAAACGTCGCTCTGTTGAAATCTGGAAGTATTGTCGTCATTGCTTTCTCTCCATAGAACGTTCGGGTATTTACCCTTGTGGCTAGGAGCGTAGAAAACAAAGGTCAAGAAGTTGACAAGATTTTGATTGGCTGCGCAGCTTTCCTGTTCAGCCAATGCGCTCCTAATTTTTGTCCCCAATCCCGCGCGTCAGCTCCTGGCATTTGGCCTCTGCGGCGCGGTATGCCTGCATATAGTCTTTGCCGCCCAGCATCACATCGCCGTAGTATTCGTAGGGCATTGCACCATAGATCGGCAGCGGATCATCGTCAGGATAGTCTTCTTTGGCTTCTTCAACGGCTGCTTTTAGCTGCTTGAGCGTCAGCTTTTGGGCGGCAAAATAGCTCAGGTCAGCCGCTTTTTTCTTCAGATGCGGCAAGTTGGGATCTAAAATCACGCCCTCTAGCTCTAGCCAAGCATGTTCAATCAGCCGGTAGGGCTTGCTGGCATAGACGACAAATCCCTGCACGTAGGTTGCGCCTGCGGTCGCCAAAGCGGCCTGATAGGCATTCTCAAAAGGCTTACGGGCGCGGCTTTTAATCTGCTCTGCGAGCTGCCGTGAGCGCGCTTCATCTAGCAATTGATCCATCCGGTCAGCTCCAAAGTGCCATCAGGCTGAGTATAGCGGTTTAGCTTTCTGTCTAGCTGAGCGAGCCTGACTATATTTGATTTTATCATTTGATTTTATCAGAAGCACCCCAAACCCCCTACCATACAAGAGCAGCCAATTTGGCGAATTGAGTAAAGCCGATGCAAAATGCCCCTGATCCACCCCCAGCTTCCGCAATTTTGCTGCCTTGGCTAACGCTGGCGGCGATTGTTGGCACGTTTGTGGTTAACATTTGGTCCAATATTGCCCCTCCGGGCGGACAGAGCATTGGCGAAATCTCAAATACCCAGTTTACCGAGGTGCAGATCACGCCCGCCAACTATGCGTTCATCATTTGGGGCGTGATCTATATTGGCCTGCTGGCCTTTGGCTATTACCAGCTCTTGCCCGCCCAGCGCCTCGATCCGCGATTGCGTCGCGCCCGTCCTTGGCTGATTTTGGCCTGTCTGGCACAGGCAATTTGGGTATTTTGCTTTCTGTCGGGTCAGTTTTGGCTGTCGGTGCTGGCGATGCTGACGATCTTGGCTGCGCTAATTTGGGTCTATCGCCGCCTAGAGCCGAGCCGAGCGATCAGCCGCCGCGAACGCTGGTGGATGCAGGTGCCAATCAGCATCTATCTGGGCTGGATTAGCGTGGCGACGATGGTGAATATTGCAGTGGCGCTCTATAGCCAAGGCTGGAATGGCTGGGGGATTTCAGCCCAAGACTGGACGGTTGGATTAATCTGGATTGCGGCGGCGCTGGCGGTATGGGTGAGCCTGGAAGGGCAGGACAAAGCCTTTCCGCTGGTGATTAGCTGGGCGCTGCTGGCGATTGCGGTACGGCATTTGGGCAACCCAACTCTGGCGATTCCAGCGGTGCTTTGGGCAGCTAGCCTAGCGGGGTTTGCCCTACGGCGAGAGGTGAAAGCCAGCTGAGGCAAGCCGTGGAGCAGGTTCCCAGCCTCTCGATTCAGCAGGGCAGTGGATTAGCAATAGCGTCCAGGCTAATCTACAAAATCATATGCCCTACTTGGGCTGTGCCGTGATTCAACTGCTGCCACAGATCCCTGCCGCAAACCAGCCCTAATCTGCTAGCCTATTGCCATCTTTCATGATGCACTCCAAACATGCAGAAGATTGCGCTCGACCGCAGGGCTTTTAGCGGGCTTTGCCTAACTTTGCTGCTGATTGGCTACAACATTGGCGTCATGCCGCCGCTGATGCCGCCAATTGTCCGCGAGTTAGACAGTAGCATTGGTTCTATTCAGAGCGTACTCGTGCTGTTTTCATTGGTGACGGCATCCTTTGCCCCAACCACCGAAAACCTCTGCCGCCGCTACGGACGCAAGCGGATCTTTCTGGGCGGGCTGCTGCTCTATGCCGTTGGCATCGCCATCACGGCCTTCACCTCTGATATGGCCGTGATGGTGCTCAGCTTTTCGCTGATCGCTGGACTGGCCGCGACGCCGTTGGTCAGCGCTCCCTGGGCAATTATGGATGCCGCGTTTGACGGCAAAGCCGCGCAGCAGGCGACGCTGGGCTTTATTTTATGCTCTGTGCTGGGCGGGCTAACCGGCGGAATTTTGGGCGGCTTAATTGGCTCTCAATTTGGCTGGCGCTGGGCGTTCCTCCCAACTTTTGGGATTATCATTCTGGTGCTGCTGCTTTCAAAATCTATTCCCAATATTCTGCCCGCTCGGAGTGACCCAATTGATTGGGTGGGCGGTCTATTCTCGTTCTTGGGGTTGGGATCAATTTTGCTGGGCATTGGACTAGCCGGAGAATATGGCTGGTGGTTTCCTAAGCGTGTTTTTTCAATTGCCGGGGTGGTCATTCCGCCGTTCGCGGTTTCAATTGTGCCAACGCTGATTGCTGTGGGCGTGGTTTGTCTGGGGCTGTTTGCGTTTTGGCAGCGTCAGCTAGCCGCTCAGTCGCGCACCGGAGCTTCACTGCTGCGGGTTGGGCTGCTCCGCAAACGACCCTTTATTGTGGGCTTACTGGTGGCCATGCTGCATACGCTGATCACCACCGGCGTGCAGTTTAACCTGTATCAGTTTCTCCCTACATTACTGCCGCTCAATCCTTTTCAAGTGGCGCTGATGGTGCTGCCCTACAACTTAACGATGGTGGTGGTAATCATTATCCTGCTCAAGTTTATAACGCTGGATGATTGGATTCCGCCCAAGTACGACGTTCAGCTAGGATTGATGCTGCTCAGCCTGGGGCTATGGTTGCTATATCGCGCCATCGGCCAACAGATTACTGCTCAAAGCTTGATGCCTGCTCTGATCGTCATGGGGATTGGCTCTGGGTTATTTCTGGCCTATATTAGCGGATTAACGCATTCAGCAGCCTCACCCGAAGAGCGACCTGAAAGCACTGGCATCTATAACCCGGTGCAAAATTTAGGCAGTTCGCTAGGGCGGGGAATTTTAGGCACAATGCTGATCTACTTTGTATCTCAGAGAATTGTAGATAGCATCTTAAAGCTGCTAGACAAAAATCTTTCAGGTATTCAGCGGCAGGAAACCATCGCCACGCTGCAAGCGATGATTCAAACCTATTCTCGCCCAGAGGTACGCGCTGAATTTGACAAGCTGCCAGCAGCAATTCAGCCGCTGCTACCCGACATTATCAATCAGGCTGCGACCGACGGCATCCGCACCGTTTTGCTAGTGAGTTTGCTGGTGAGCGGCCTTTGCTTAGGGTTAACAACGGCGCTGCCCAAATATCCGCTGAGACGGCGATAGCTGG
>CASBQH010000013.1 GCA_949127695.1 Synechococcales cyanobacterium PMM_0073 | reverse complement strand
GCGCGCGACTGCTGGAAAGTTTTGCAGGGCTGACAGACAGAAAAAAGGCTCCCAGCAAGAAGGCTCCCAGAGCGGCATCTAGGAGCCTTCAAGTTTAGAGGCTAGCGTGAACCGCTAGCGGTTCAGACTAGACGCCTACAGGAGTCTTGAGCTTGGTGTTGGCATTTGCACCATCAGGATGCAAGGACTCGCCTTCGATGAAAGAGCGCAGCATCCAGGCGATTTCTTCATGCTGCTCCATCAGGCCAGTCAGAAAATCTGCTGTTCCTTCGTCGTGGAACGCTTCGCTGCACTGGTCGATATGCCCTCGCATATTGCGGACAATCTGCTCATGGTCGCTCACCAGATTGGCCACCATATCGGTTGCGACCGGCACTCGACCGGCATCTTCTTTGATTGAAGCCATTTTCAGGAAGCCTTCGGCTGTACCCACCGGGAAACCACCCAGCATCCGCACCCGCTCAGCAATGCTGTCTACGTTCAGGCTCAGCGCCTGATACTGCTCTTCCCACAGCTCATGCAGCGTCCGAAACTGTGGCCCAACGACATCCCAGTGATACTTTTTCGTTTTAATTTGTAGCAAATAGGCATCAGATAGGTCACGGTTGAGCAGTTCAACGACGCCCTGACGCTGTTCTTCAGTGAGTCCAATATTTAGCTTACGCATTCCCCTGTCTCTCCATAATTAGTTGAGCGCTATAGCCTCATTGAACCGGATCAAGCCAGACTCAACATCGCTCAAAAGAGAGAGCTATCGGCTCACATCCGTTTGGGAGAGGGCAGCGCGGGTTCGCCAGTTGGCGGACTCTGCTGTAGCACAGAACGATATTGGGGCTGCTGGCCTCTGGGCGTAACTTTCCAGCTGCTGTAGCCGCGCAGATGGTCGTAGATGCCGACAATCGCAATTACATTTTTGAAAATAATGTAGGGAATCAGCAGCACCACATGATTCAGGTAATAGTAAATCGGGTAGCGCACGGCACCAATTTTGGCGGTAATCAGCGTCTGCAAAATGCCGCTAAAAAACGAGAGCAGCGTACTAAACCAGAGATATTGCTCAATTGCCACCGGCACTCTGGTCTGCATCAGCGAGAGGCTGAACAGCAGCGGAATAATCTGAATTGCCACCAGCGAATAAAACTCGCAGTAGTAGAGCAAATAGGTCCAGAACAGCTTCTGTTGCAGGTTGAGCTTGTCTGAATGTATGACTGGCTGCTGATACTTCAGCCCCACCTCCAGCCAGCCCTGCGACCAGCGCTTACGCTGAAACCAAAACGAATAGAGATCGACCGGAGCCAGCTCGGTGCTGATAATGCTGCGGTCATGCAGAATCCGGTAGCCCTTGAGCAGCGTCCGCATCGAGGCATCAATATCCTCGGTGAGCATCACCGGGTTAAACCGAATCTGCTTCAGCACCGGAGTCCGCCAGTAGCCGTTGGAGCCGCCAAAAATGCTGGAGTCGGTTAAGAAAGACTTGGCGGGGTGAATGATGCCATATATCATCTCAAACTCAATCGCAATCGTCTGGGTTAGCCAGTTGCGGCGGTGGTTGCGAATGATGCTGCGTCCCTGCACCACGTCGTAGCCCTGGTCAATCCAGTGCCAAGCGCGCAGAAAGCAGTCTGAGGCCGGGTGATGGTCGGCGTCTAAGATGCAGGTGATTTCGCCTGTGACTAGCTCAAAGGCAGCGTTCAGGTTTTCGGCCTTGGAGCGGCTGCCCTCCACCCGCAAGAGCTGTAGTTCTGGGTAGAGCTGCGCCAGCGTTTCGAGCTGCTGCTCGACCGGCAGGTCGCTCGGCGTGTTGTAAGCCAGAATTACCTCCAGACCTCCGGCAGGACGCTGGACGTTGAGCAGCACATGCTCCAGGGTTTCTAAGATAATATCTTGCTCATTGGGCAGATAGGCCGCAATCAAAAACGAGCATTTGGGCACAGGCGCTTTCGGATAGGGCTGTCTGGCTCCACCCACGCCTAGCTTCGCCTTCGCCTGATAGTAGGCTGGGCTAAATCGCCGATGATCCTGCTTGTAGTCATCTGTCGCAAACCGGCGAAACATCGCCGTCGCAGATTCTAGCAGCAGCATAAAGGCGCTAAATAGATAGAACGTGGCGATCGCAAAATGCAGTCCGTTCAGGCTCCAGCCGCCCTGACGCAGACTGTAGAAAAACAGCGTGGGCAGTCCAATCAAGAGGATATGACTCAGAATTGCCTTGCGAATCTCACCCGACCACTTGCTCAATGCCCTTACCCTCCTCAACTGTGACAAGGCCGCTGATTGAGTCTACAAGATAGACTCGCTTTTCGATCGCCCATTTTGCTTGACCGCAAAATATCTATTCCTGTTTCACGATAGCGAATCTCGCTCGCTCAGCCATTATCTGCTGATAAATCTCTGCTAAATCAGTGGAGTAGTGTAATCCGCCAGGATAGAGAAAATCAAGGTGCCAATCACCACAATCGGCAGCATCCAGAGGCAAAGCGACTGATTGCTGCCGACTATCAAGTTGATTGTCCGGATTGACTCCAAAATTATCAGGCAAGACTCTGTCATTGCTCTGCGCCTCTAGACAGATTCTCGACTGACCAAACTCATCAAACTGATCAAAACATTCTGCTATGGCCAAGCTCACGCCGGATCAGCTCTGGCTTACGGATGATAGACCTCGGCCTCAATTCCCTGCTGGCGCAGATCCTGCTGGAGCTGCTGAGCTTTGGCCTCATCGCTAAAGGCTCCAAACTGCACCTTAGCGCCTTGATCTGGCAGGTTGCGAACATAGGCATCTGGCACTGCTTCCCTGGCTGTTCGCAGGCTCGGATCACCGCTGTAGTCGGTGACGACGTAGTAGCGAGCTTCAGATGGGCTGCTGGGGGCGGCGGGCGGCGCAAACTGAATCGGCGGCGCAACGGGTGGCGGCGCAACGCTAATCGGCTCAGGTGAAATGGCTGGCGCGGTCTGCCGTGCGGGCTGAGGCGCAGGCCGACGCGCAGGCTGACGCGCGGGCTGCACAGGCGCGGCGGGCGCAGGAATCACCACGGTCGAAAAACTGGGTTCGACCGCAGGCGCAGGCGGCAGTTCAGTAGTTGGGACAACCGGCAGCTCGTTCAAGCGGGCTTTGGGGGCGCTGTCGCTTTGAGCCGATTTAGCATCAGCAGATGAGGCTGCTGGCTTGGCAGATCCCGGCTTAGAAATTGAACTCCCCGCTCCAGACTTGGGAATCCGGCTGAGCGTATCGAGTCCCAAATCTAAGAATTCCTCAGCAGCCAAATTGGGCGAGGGCGCTGTCGTGGGAGCGCCTGACTGGGCTGAATTAGCTGAAGGCTCGCCAGCTGTACTGTCACGAGCAGATCTTTGCTCAGCCGGACTCAGGCCAATGCTGCTAGGATTCATCACCACATAGCCCAATGTCGTACTGGAGAGCAGCAGCAGCAGCATGGAGCCAATGCCCAGCGGCGTTAGCAATGTATCTAGCAGCGAGTTTGGCTCTTGCTCTGGCTGCCGCAGCGACTCTTCTTCCGCAATGCTTCGCAGCAGCTCTTCAGATGAGGCCAAATAGTCTCTGTAGTCGTCGCTCTCATCGGCTGCGTCGGCCACCAGCGGCGCGGCTACCGGGGTGACTGGCTCCAACTGCTGCATCAGGCGCTGCAATACTGAGTCAGGCGCATAGGCGGAGAGGTCGTACTGCTGAGCGTAGCTGGCAATTGCCGCTGGTTCAGCTGGATTGGGGCTGGGGCTGGGCGCGACAGGTGCCATTTGGGCTGGAGCTGGGGCAGCAGCCTGAGCTGGAGCAGATATGGCTGGGGCAACCCAGGTCTGGATCGGGTGTGACTGGGGCAAAGGTTGAGGAGCTGGCTGGACTGAGGGCTGGACTGACGGCTGGACTGACGGCTGGGAAGGCCGGACAGGTGCAGCAGCTGGACTCGCATAAATAGAGGAACGCGGCTGGGGGAGCTGGAAATTCTGCGGCAAAATTCCCATTGCCGCAGAATTTCCGGCAGAATTTTTAGCAGAACTTTTGGTGGGCATCGGCTGGCGGCGCGGCTGAGCGTTAGGGTTGCGGCGCTGCCGTCGATAGCGGCTCAGCTCAGCGTCAATCTGCACGTCGAGGTTATCTAGCACAGCCTGAAGCGTGGGGTGCAGCGTAATTGAGGCGGAAGGGCTAAAAGGTTCAATCGGGGATGGGGGACGCATAGCAGTACTCCTGATCACAGGTCGGATGTTTTGTAAAAGGGGTTTAATAACTGGCGGTTCAACTCAGCAGCTTCAAACGGAGAATTTAAGCATTTCCAGTCGTAGACCCTCTGGGCATTAAATGTGGGGGGCAGACTTGCAGTTCTAACGAGTTATAACTCTATATCTGGATCTGTGGTCTATCAGCTTGCAATTCTGATCGGTAATAATAGCGAATTTTAGAAAAAAAGCTCAGTTTTCCAAAAATCTTTGGCTAATACGCTTGCCGATAGTCTAATTCAGATATAGAGTAAAGCACTTCTTGGCGTGAAACATGCTGCTGACTATGAGTTTTAACTATGAGTTTTAGATTATGAGCTTCCAATCGCTGCCCCAGCTGATTACTTCCATATCTAGTCAGGAAAGATGGCGCGGCAGAAGGCAGTTTCAGGCGCTGGTCGCAGGTTGGCCTGAGATTGTGGGTGCGGCAGTGGCGGCACAGACGCAGCCCACCAGCATTCAGCGGCAGGTGCTTCAGGTGGCGGCGGCAAACTCAGCCTGGGCGCAAAATTTGGCCTTTGAGCGTCAGCATATTTTAGAAAAACTCAACGCTCGACTGGATCTGGGGCTGAGCGACATTCGCTTTTCGACCGGGCATTGGTCGGTTCAGAAAACTTCTGGCCAAACTTCTGGCCAAACTTCTGGGCAAACTTCTGGGCAACCCGTTGAGAATTTTTCAGAAACCGCTATCCTATGGCGAGAACATCCGAGCCGCATCCCGCAGCGGCTGCGCGGCATCCCGAATCGAGTTGCCCGCGATCCGCAGACTGCTTTCCGCGACTGGGCCAGAGCAATGCGACTCCAGGCTCAGAATCTGCCGCTTTGCCCCGCCTGCGGCTGCCCCAGCCCTGAAGGTGAGCTAAAGCGCTGGTCGGTTTGCTCGATCTGCGCCGCCCAGCAGTTTGGCCGCGACAGCCGCTGGGGCTATGCCCGCGAAGATGTCGCTCAGCCGCCAGCTACGCCAACCCCTGATTCGCCCCATCCCGATACTCAGAACCCTTGATTTCCAGACTATGACCTTCCTCACCCTCACCTACGCCCTGTTTCTGCTCAGCACGCTCGGCATTTTCTGGGCGGTCGAACGGCGCTCTGTGCGGCTGGGCATTTTGATTGCGGCTAGCCTGGTGTTTTACGGCTCGCTGCAAATTCAGTATGTGCCGCTGCTGCTGGTGATGACGCTGATTACCTTCTATGTGGCGCAGGCAATTGGCGCACCGATGGACTGGCGGGTGGAGGAGAGCGACTGGCAGTTTGCCCAAGCCGACTGGAATCAGCGACGGCTGAAGCTGCTCTGGGTGGGGATTGGGTTAAACCTGCTGCTGCTGATTGGCTTCAAGTATCTGCCGTTTGGATTAGAGTCAGTCGGGGGCGTGATGGGCCAATTCTCAGCCGATCCGGCTCCCGCGACACAGGCGCAGGCTGACTGGATTCGGCAGCATTTGATTGCGCCGCTAGGACTGAGCTTTTTCAGCTTTGAATGCATTGCCTATCTGGTGGATATCTACCGGGGCGCGCCCGCCACGCAGGACATGCTGAAGTTTTTTGCCTACAAGCTGTTTTTCCCGAAGCTGATTTCGGGGCCGATCACCCGGTTTCATCCGTTTGCCGCCCAGATCCAGACATTAAAGCTGCCGGTTTCTAGCCAGATGATCGAAGGGCTGTGGCTGATTGCCTGTGGCGCAATCAAAAAGCTGCTGCTGGCCGACCATTTGGGTACGGTGGTGAACTTAATTTTCAGCAACGTCGAGCGGGCGGGCAGCGGCGATCTCTGGCTGGGGACTTTGGCCTACGGGCTGCAAATCTACCTCGACTTTAGTGGCTATGTGGATGTGGCCAGAGGCGGGGCGCTGCTGCTGGGGTTTGAGCTGCCGCAAAACTTCGACTTCCCCTATTTTTCTACCAGCATTGCCGACTTTTGGCGACGCTGGCATATGACGCTGGGCGACTGGCTACGCAACTATCTCTATTTTCCGCTAGGCGGCTCGCGCGGCGGGCTGTGGCGCACCTGCTTTAACTTGCTGCTGGTGATGCTGGTGGCGGGCTTCTGGCATGGCGCAGCCTGGGGCTTTGTGATTTGGGGACTGCTGCACGGCGTCGCTTTGGCGCTGCATCGGCTCACGGCATCCGCATCAGAGCGCTCGGAGGCGCTGCGGTTTTGGTGGAATAGCCCGCCTGGAATCCTGATGGCTTGGGGCTTAACGCAGATGATGGTGTTCGTCAGCTGGATTTTCTTTCGCCTGCCCAACTTGAAAGACTCGATTCTGGTGTTTCAAAGATTGCTGGGTCAGAATGCCGACGTGCAGTTTGCCCAGAAGGTCTATGTCGAGACGCTGCAAATTGATCGGCTGCATCTGGCCTACCTGCTGGGGCTGCTGCTGCTCGGCATGGCGCTCTCTTACCTGCTGCATCGCGGCCTCAAGCTTCAGCTGGCCTGGACGATGAAGATCCTGCTGGTGCCGGTATGCCTGTTTTTGGCTTGGCTGCTGGCCCCCAACGAAGCCCCGCCCTACATTTACTTTGACTTCTAAGCGAGATTTTTAGCTCCAGCGGTTGATTTCTTCGAGTAGCCAAGCATCTACGGGCTGTCCATCGCGCCGCTGGAGGCTGATTTCTACCACTATCACCTGCTTGCTGCCGGGGGGCGCGGGCTTCTGCACAAAGCTGATGCTGTAGGCATTTGGGTCTTCGTGATGTTCTCGCAGCCAGTCTTGCACTTTGGTGGTGGCAAAGAATGACTGCTCCTGCTCAAACATGCGAGTGATTTGCATTTGCAGTGAGAACGGATCGAGTCTAGCCATAGTCTTGTTTGAGATAGATTGCCTCAAGTCTATCAACTACCCCGGCGGCAATTTACAGTCATCACCCTGACTACCCTGAATCTTGCAGATCTCGCCCTGAATCTTGCCGCGCAGGCTGGCATCTGACTGATGCGCCACCGTGATTTGGTTGAAGCGGGTGATCGTGAGTCCGTTGCTTTCCACAATCGAGATTGCCTGGTTGCAGTAGTCGATCGCAATATCGCGGATGTTTTCGGGCAGGTTGCTGAGGCTACTGGGGCGATGGCAGGCCACAACAGGCACATCGTTTGAGCCGGTAATCTGCTGAATTTTGCTGAAGGCGGTTTCGCGGTAAGGCTCCATCGTCAGCACCGAGCGGGCATATTGCTGCACCTCTTGATTCGAGACGCTTTGGGCATAGGCGGCATTATTCCAGCTCAAGCTAGCCTGATCAAAATTGGGAACCACACCGAGCAGCAAGCCTGTCGCAGCCAGCGTACCCGCCGCTAACGCTTGCAGCAAAAGTTTTTGCACGCTTGGCCGACCCGCTGGTTGCAATGGCTGAATCGTAGACCAGAACGGCATTTGAAGCACAGTGAGCATAACCGTTATAAGTTTTGACCTGAAATATTGCTGTATCTATCTTCTCTGAATTATTTTAGTGACTTCAAGTTCCAGCGCAATGGATGCAAAGCATTAAGTGGGTCAGATTGAGAAAATAAAGCCTTGAACAGCAAAGCAGCCAGTCATGCGGCGAATTGACTGGCTGCTTTGCAAAAGGGTGGATTAGAAAAAGCTCAATCTGGCAAACTGCCCGGACTTAAACTGCCTAAACTTAAGGGCACCATATCGCCCGCTGCGGTGAGTCCCAGCAGCATCGGCTCTTGCGGATGAATCAGCTTGCCGGTGAGGACGCAATGCTCCTCGCGGTTGGCCAGCGCCTGAATGCTAGCGCGAATCTCGGCGGGCGCAATCTGCTCCAAATCGCCCGACTTCTGGCGCACATAGCTCCACAGCACATCTCGAATCAGCGCCTGATAGCCCTGATTGCCCGAAATCTCCTTCAGCTTTTCTTTCAGCTCGCGCTCCAGCCGGATGCTGGTGACTTCCATATCGGTTGTGGCGGTGCGGTTTAGCGTGTACATAATCAGTTCCTCCGTTTTGGTTAAAGTAAGCGGTTTGCGGAATGCTGGGCTGGGCTGCTGAAGATCTGGGCAAGGCGGGCCGCTTAGAGTGGCACAGGCTGCAACCTAATCCAGATTTTCTAGAGGCCGAGACTAGACAGTTCCGTAATACAAGTGTAGTATGTTGACTGTGAGATGCAACTGTTCTGCCAAAATGTTTTTAACGCCGTCTTAACCCGCCGCCGCTTGCTCCAACCCAATTTTTAGAGGGCATGACCATGATTCGCAACCCGCTCTGCACCCGATTTACCACTGCCACACTGGTCGCTGCAATGCAGTGGGTACGTCCCGGCGGGCGAGCGGGCGTTTCGCTAGACGATGCCTCAAACTATCGACCTGATGGACTGCTTGATCCAGTCCGGCTCACCCGGCTGATTTGGGGACTGATTTTGGAAACGAGACTACGAAGCGGGAGATCTGCATGTTGAGCAGATTCATCCAGGACTAGAGAGATTTTAGTCTTTTTGCCCCCGCTTCTCCTCAGTTCAGAAGCGGGGGTTGCTTGATTTTTAGTGTTTGACAGCTTTAATCACCTAATCTTCCAGCCTTATCTAGCCCCAAGGGAGTCTTTCGGTCATGCTGAAAGTGACTTATTTAGAACGCGAACTGTATTTAGAATATCTGCACAGCACCGTCGAAGACTGGATTGCCCTGCGGGTGATTCTATCGCTCCGCACCGGACAGCGCCTCGTGATCGAGCGGATGACGGCCTCGGTGCTGCTGCCAATTTCGCTGCTGGAGCGTTCGGCGCTAGTCAAGCTAGCGCAGCGCGAAGATCAGCTTGATCTAGTGCAGGTTGACGATGATTACATGGAGGTGAGTCTAGTCGGAACCTGGGTGTCTTCGCAGGAGCAGGAAACCGAGGGCGTATTTGTGGCGACGCTCAGCCCTTCGGTGGAACATCTGCTGGCTCAGCTCTGGCAGATGGCGCAGAGCAGCGCTTCGGTGGGGCGGTAGCGGATGCTAGAAAAAGTGTAAAGCTGAGTAGATGCAGCCGCTACACTGATAGGCCAGTCCGCGATTGTTGACTATACCCTGCTGCAATGACGCTAACCCGCGCCGATCTGGAAACTGGACGACTGCAAAAGCTGCTGGCAGCGGCTAATTTGGGGCTGCATGTCTGGACAGAAGCCGAACTACAGCAGTCGATTGACCAAACCCTGCGCCAAAATCCCGATGCGCCAGTTTGGCTGTTTGCCTACGGCTCGCTAATCTGGAATCCGGTGATTCACTATACCGATCGACAGGTGGGACGAGTGCATGGATTCCACCGCCGCTTTTGCCTCTGGACGCCGCTGGGGCGCGGCACTCCCGAACATCCAGGGCTGGTGCTGGGGCTGGATCGGGGTGGCTGCTGTCGGGGGATTGTTTACCAAATTGAGCCAGCGCTGGTGCAGTCGGAATTGCTGTTGCTCTGGCGGCGCGAAATGGTGGTCGGCTCCTATATTCCGCGCTGGATCAAAGTTTCTACGCCAGCGGGCAGCCGGTTGGCCATTGCCTTTTTAATTGACCGCTCGCAGCCTTCTTACGCCGGCAATCTTGACCTTGCTACCACCGTTCAGCATATTGCCACGGCAGAGGGTGAGCTGGGGTCTTCAGCCGATTATCTCAACCAGACCCTGGCTGGACTGGAGCTGGCTGGCATTCAAGATCGGGGCTTGCTAAACTTGCAGCGACAGGTGCTAGCTCAGCAAATCGTCCAGCCTTAGGCCAGCTTTAGGCCAGTAGCCTGCTCAAACCTGCCAGATTTGAGCAGAAATGATACATTTGAACCTGGGAGATTGAGTTCAGCGAAATCAGCAGCCATGGCCACCACCAAAATTAGAAAAACACCCGGAGTCCAAAATGGAGCGGCCTGTATTGGCCGAACCCAAATCCCGGTCTGGGAGCTGATTGCATTATCTTTACAAGGCTGCTCAGATACGGTATTGCTCAGCGACTATCCGCAGCTGACCCGTGATGATTTGAAAGCTGCTCGCAATTACTACGCGCAAAATACCGAAGAGATTGATGCCACAATTGAGGCTGAGCAGGCAGATTCTGCAAAGTAGGCGAAGCTGTGCAAAGTGAGCTAAGCAGGTAGAGTAAGCTTAGAATAGATGGGATGATCTATTGCTTTGCCCGACAGATATTTGGTGCAATTCTGCCAAGAATTCTGGGCTGATGCCAGATCATGAAGATGCACTCAGCTCATAACGCCCCACCTGACCCACTTCATGCCTGCCTTTTTCGATGATTCGCTGGGCACACCCCCGCTAGCCGAGGCAATCGATCGACAGCCGCTGGTGGTCGCTCCAACAGCCCGAGTGATCGATGTCGTGACGCTGATGTATCAGACCGCAGAGCAGAGTCGCAAGCTGAGAAATGCTCGCGCTCAGGCTGAGTCGCCTTGGGGAGCGCGATCCAGCTGTGTGCTGGTGATGCAAGATGCAGAGCTGCAAGGGATTTTTACTGAGCGTGATTTGGTGCAGCTCACGGCATCAGCGGTTAACCTACGCGCCACGCCAATCTCACAGGTGATGCATCATCCGGTGCTGACGATTTCTGAGCAGGCGCTGCATAATATTTTTGCGGCGCTGTTTTTGTTTCGGCGTCACCGCATTCGTCACCTGGCCATTACCGATCAACAGCGGCTGGTGGGCGTGATCTCGCTCGACAGCATTCGCCATATTCTTCGCCCGACGAATCTACTCAAAATTCGGCGCGTTGCTGAAGTGATGAGCCATCAAGTGGTGACGGCCTTCCCAGATACAGCCGTGATTGAGTTAACCCAGCTGATGGCGACCCAGCAGATTAGCTGTGTGGTCATTTTGCAGCGCCCCGATCAAATGGACAGCCCTAGCCAGCGCCCGATTGGCATTGTCACCGAGCGCGATATTGTTCGGTTTCAAGCGATTGGCCTAGATATTAATCGGACGCAGGCCAAGGCCGTCATGAGTCAGCCCCTGCTAGTCCTTAGCCCAGAAGACTCGCTTTGGGCGGCTCATCAGGCGATGGAGCAGCAGCAGGTGCGGCGACTGGTCGTTTCCTGGAGCTGGGGCGAAAAGCTCGGAATTGTGACGCAGACCAGCATTCTGCGCGTCTTTGATCCAATTGAGATGCATGACGTTATTGAAACATTGCAGCGCACAATTCAGCAGCTGGGGCTAGATCTCGATCAGGTGCTGGCCAACGCGGTCGATCACGATACGCAGCTCTCGGCCTCTCGTCATGCCGCTGAACCTGCTGAAATTCCTAGCTTCAAGGCGCTTTGCGCTGATTTGAATTTCCAGATCGAGCATCTGCTCAACGCACCAGCACTCTCCATAGAGGCGCGTGAGGCAGCATTGCGAACCATGCAGGCAGCTTTACAGCAGTTTCAGCATCTTTTGAAGTGATCTTTTGAAGCAATCCCTCAAAATACTCTCTTAAATATTTCGGTTGCCTCCAATCACTTGCAGCCCAGCGACTCGCGGGTATCAACGCCCGTGACTGGATTGGTGCCGCTGGCTGTTTGGCAGAGCATCAGCGCCTGATCGCGATCTAGCACCGCTTCACTAAAGTCAGCACCAGTGACGTTAGCACCACGAAAGCTTGATTTGAGCATCATCGCCGAAGTCAGCACCGCGTCGCTCAGGTCGGTTTGCGAGAGATTGCTAATATAGGCGATGCCGTTGCTGAAATCGACCCCATGCAGATTCGCGCCGGTGAGCACCGAGCCATTAAAGACCGCACCGCGCAGGTCAGCTCCGCTAAAGTTAGCGTTTTTTAAGCGGGCGTTGCTAAACTCAGCCCGGACGAGATCCTGGCCTGAATAGTCTTTGGTTTCGACGCTGACATCATCAAAGGCGCGAATTGCTGCCGAACTGGCCGCCTCAGCCGGAGCCGCCATGCCCAGCCAGCAGAACCACAGCCCCAAGAACAGCCCCAGAAATTGCCCTAGAAATTGTCGAAGTAATCGCATAGAAAATAGCTGTATCCTGAGTAGATTTTTTAAATAAGAAACTTAACGCATTTTAATTTTACGCCGATCTGGGCAGCTTTGCGGCAGTTTTGGCGAGATGTCAGAATATCAGCATCCTCAAAAATCCTGCTACTATAATTCTTCCTAGCGCCAGAAATCTGCGATAGAAATCTGCGATAGAAATTCAGACAAGAATTACGATAGAAATTCAGTCCGGTTGCCCTGCTCACAATGCTGCATTCTGCAATCCAAATTTGCAATTGAACAAAGCGATGGCGAATGTTGCCGCCCAAGCAGCCTTTATCAAATTTGCGGCAGTGGCAGACCAGGTGAGCGCGGCAGAAACCGCAGATCAGGTGATTGCTCTGCTGAGCCAGTATTTTGTGACGCTGCGCGATGATCAGCTGCTGTATGCCGTCCGCTATTTTGCCGGTCAGATTTTGCCCCTGCCAGAGCGACCAACCGCGCCGATTGGCGAAGTCACGCTGATTTCGGCCTTCACGATCTTGACGGGAGCCGAGCCTGCCGATTTAGCTCAGCAGCAGCAGGGAGACTGGAGCGAGGTGGCCGCCAGCCTGCTGCTGCGTCGGACTGAGCCAGTATTAACGCTCGAAGATGTGGCCATTGCCCTAGAGCAGCTGACAAAAACCAAAGGCAAACGCCGCTTGGGCTGGGTGATCCGGCTGCT
>CASBQH010000012.1 GCA_949127695.1 Synechococcales cyanobacterium PMM_0073 | reverse complement strand
TCGTTGACTGTGCCCACCCATTCACGAATGGAGCCGTCTGACTCTAAAATCGGCACACCCTTCGCCTCAAAATGGCGATATTCGCGCATGGGCTGATGCCAGAGTCTGGCCTCTGTCTGGTGCATCTGCCGCGAAATCAGCGACTGCTGCCAGGACTGCTCCACCCGCTGCCGATCGTCAGGATGGATCATCTCTCCCCAGCCCCAGCCCTGATGCGCCTGAAAGCCTTGTCCCGTATAGGCTTCCCAGAGCGGCTGTGGCGTCACAAACCGGCCTGCCGCGTCGGTTGACCAAACAACAGACGTTGTGGCCTGCACCAATGAGCGATAGCGCTGCTCACTCTGCCGCAGATCGCTCTCCGCCTGCTGACGCTGTAGATCATTGCGGTTTAAATATTTGGCGCTCTGCCAAACCAAAATCACCTGTACCAAAGCCGAGAGCGCCACCTGCACCGACAGCCCAAACCCTGGGCCGTAGTAATTGAGCCGATAGCCCTGTACCAGCAGCCAGCCTAGCCCAACCGGAAACAAAATTGCAGTGGGTAGGACGCGCTGCGCTAGTTTGCCGCCGTCTAGCGGCGCAGTCAGGGGCTGCATCAAGCCTTGATGGGGTCGCAGCGCCAGAATTCCAGCTGAGAGGACAATAAAGCAGATGGCAGTAATGAACGCCATTGAGCCAGTCTGGACGCTCAGCTGGTAAAAAATTTGCACGCCATAGCCATAGCCAATTAGAGCCTGCATCGCGATTAGCAAGGTGAGCCAAATTAAAGCTTGCCCTAGCTTGCTGCGCCGCCAGATGATCAAACCGAGTCCAGCGCTAGTCAAGCCAAAATTAATTGCCGTATTTACATCCATTCGCCCCGGATAAGGCGTGGCTGGGCTGGCTTGATCACGAAACAGCAGCTGATCAAGCCCCAAGTCCCAGCCAAACGCATATGCACCTAACGTCAGCAGTGCGATTCCCCCCGGCAGCGTCAGCCAGAGCGTTAGCCAGAGCCGATTGACGCCCGATCGCGCCCAGAGCAGCGCCACCGCCAGCAAAATCAAGCAGAGCGCCGTGTTGGGCTTCATGGGAGCCAAACCGCCCGGTATACCCGTTTTGATTAGGTCAATGTCAAACTGCCAGCCTAAAAGCACGGCACAGCCTGCACCAAAGATTATCAAAGCTGCAATTTTGGAAATGCGCCTTGCCGTCAGCTCTAATTCTGCCGCCACGCTCTTGCTCCTAGCCGCGAGGTAGCAGGCAAGCTCAAACTCAAACTCCGTATAACCGTCATCTGTAGCTCTAGAGGCAATGATTTACTAGCTTTGAAATCATCCTATATCATCTGGCTTTTTATAGAGTTTGTCTGTCTATCTTTGGGTAGAGGCATTGATTTAGAAGCTATGGTTTCCAGCCGCTGCCTACCGGATTAAAGCCAGCAGTTCCTGTTCAATATTCAAGGCTCGCTGCTGCATTGCCTGCTCAAATAAGCCAGTTGGCATTGCCTGCTCAACGCTCCAAACGCCGGGATGTTCTAGCTCACCAGAGAGCAAAAACTGAGCGATACCGCCTGTGCCGGCAGCAGCGGCTGTGGCCGTATGGGCATGGCTGAACGAGAGCTGACAGCAGGCCGGCTGCTGCTGTCGCTGGCCATAAACGCTAGCCTGCATGGCCACTCCAATCCCAGAAAGCCGATCGCTCAGCTGGGTCATGTGATGGCTGACCTGTGCCAGAAATTCAATCACCTGAGGGCGACGCATCAGCGCAGTCGGGAGCCGAGCCGCTACCCAGGTCAGGTGATTGTAAAAGTGAGGGTGAGAGCCAAATTTTGTAATCACAGACTGCACAGGAAACGCTTCAGCCAGGGTGTAGGCTTCGGGCATGTCAAACCAATAGACTGCCGAGCGGCCATAGACTGGCAGATTGATCCAGTCGCGTTCGCTGTAGGGCTGCACAGCTTGCCAATTGCCGTTTAGCCAAGCCAGAAATGGCTCTTGCAGCCCCAAAAAAGTCGTTCGCATTACCGTCACGCCCGCCCCGCCTGATCCGCTCACCACATAGCTTAAAGAGATGGTTTCAGCTGAATCGAGCTGCTCAACGCCTTTCCGCACCAAGCTATTAGAAATGCCTGGAAAGACACCAGTATTGACAATTGCGGTGATGCCTGCCGCCTCGGCTAACTGACGCAGCCGCAGCGCCTTCTGAGTAAACGATCGATCATCGCTCACATCTAGATAGTTAACCCCTTGCTGAATGCAGGCTGATAGTACCGACGTATCGCGATAGCGAAAGGGGCCGGCGCAGTGAATGACCAGATCGCTGGCGGCAATTGCTCTAATTAGAGTAGCCTGATCGGCTAAATCTAGGCTGAGCGACTGAACTCGCGAATCCTGCAATCCAGTCTGCCGCTGCCGCCGTCCTGTCAAAACTAGCTCTGCGTGGGTGTATTTGAGCAGATCAGCCGCCAGACGCTGACCAATCCTGCCCTGCCCGCCCAGGATTAAGACTTGTGGCAAGCTGACCTCCTCGTGGGTTTAGGCTTTTTTGAGTTTTAATCTTTCTTAAACAGCGAGCCAACGGTTGAGCGCATGGATTTGCCCATATCTTTGAATGCTTGAGCCATAGGCTGCTGCGATTGCAGAAATACCCGAGCACAGTTGCGTCCCGGCATTCCAGAAATTGAGCCACCCGGATGCGTCCCTGCCCCAGTCAGATATAGATCCTTAATTGGCGTTTTGTAGTTAGCGATTTCAGGTAGCGGACGGAAGAACACCATCTGCTCCAGCGTCATGTCAATATGATAGTAGTTACCCTTGTAGGCTCCCAAGCGTTCCCCAAGCTCTGCTGGGCTTTCCACCTGACGCGCAATAATTGATTGCTTCAGGTTTGGTGCATATTCAGCCAGCTTATCAATGACGCGGTCGGCCACTTTGTTTTTCAGGTCGTCTGTCCAGCCCGTACCCTTTAAGCCCTCCTGCGTATTCTCAATTTGGTAGGGCGCGAAGAACTCAATCCAGAGCGTATGCTGTCCGGGTGGAGCCATGGATGGATCAAGCATCGTGGGCACAACCGCATAGAATGACGGGTCGGCATCTGGGATGCGGCCAATGCCGGGTTCGCTATGCGCCAGTTCCACCTGCTTCACCGAATCAGCAATTAAGACTGAGCCAATTAAATAGTCATCTTGGTGCTGATGATGCGTAAACTTTGGCGCTTCAGAAAGGGCACAGTCTATCTTTAAGATGGTCTCGTTGTTGTTGACAATCCGCCGCTCTAAGCGTTCTCGCAGATGCTCATCAGCATCGTCTAATTCGGCGCTGTCCACCATTTGCAAAAATAACCGCTTGGCATCGATGTTTGAAATCACGCCTTTAGTGGCTCGATATTCTCTGCCGCCTGCCACGCGCACGCCCACAGCCTTACCGTCGTCAATCAAAATCTTCTCAACAGATTGATCCACCAAGACTTGCCCACCCAGGCTCTTCACCAGGTTTAGCAGCGCCTGTGTTAACGCGCCCGTGCCGCCTCTAGGTCTTGCCATGCCGGGATGATGCCGCATTGCCATCATGATTGCCCCAATTGCCAGGTTTTTTTGGCTGGGAGGCACACCCATTTCAGAAGCCAGCCGAGCCAGCGGCGCTTTCAAAAACTCTGAGTCAAAATATTCGTTCAGCATATCTTCGGCGCTAGTCAGCAGCGTCCGAATCAAGTCCAGCGTTTTGTTGGGTGCGCCCATCACCGACAGCAGATCTTTCAGCTTGGGCAGATCGTAGTTGCCTAAAATATCTAGCACTGATTTGGGCGGCGCATTAAAGACAGGCGTAATTCCCTTTAGTAAGCGCTGCCAAAAGTCAATAAACTCAGCGTATTTTTGGGCATCACGCGGGCTGTACCGAGCAATTTCAGCGCAGGTTTTGTCAATCGACTTGTGCGCCAAAAAATACTTGCCGTCTGGATGGGGGCAGAATACAACTGGGTCACAGAAAATATAGTCCAAGCCGTATTTCTTCAGCTCTAGCTCTTCAACCACTGGGCCTAGATGAATAAACTCATGGTCAATGGCACAGCGATTAAACAAGAACCCTGGCGCTTCTTGAGGCATCAACTCTTCGGTAGTCGCACCGCCGCCCGGAACTGAACGCTTCTCCAGCAGCGTCACGCTGTAGCCTTCCTTGAGCAGATAAGCAGCGCAGGTCAAACCGTTATGCCCTGCCCCAATCATTACGACATCAGATTGCATCGCTGACTCCAGTTAAAACTTCAACAAAATGACCAGAGCTAGCGGATAGAAGCTTTAACTTGTAATCCGCAATCTATCCACCAGCTCATTAACCAACTCATCACCGCCTTTGACATGCCGAATCTGTACGGATCGCTCTAGGGCAGCAGGTGGAATAGATCGCGCACGACGCTATATCCGGCAATATCCCAGAGTAGGTAAGCCACAAATCCTATCATTGCAAGCCGACCATTCCACAGCTCAGCCTGTGGGGTAAACCCAAATGAGAAGGCGTTGCGGTCTTGACCATTGAAAGCAGGCGTAACGGGGGTCATGGGCTTGTTGGGGTTCTTCGTTTCCATAATGGCGCTCCTAGTAGCTATGTAACAATCGATTTACATTTCAACCGTAGAGCCAGCAGCCCAGTCTTCACTCTATCTAGAGGCAGAACTAAAGCGCAGAGACTGAAAATAGCTCGCAGTCAGGCTCTAGATCTTCTTCGGCAATATTCTGTAGCGTCATGCTCAGTACAGGACAAAAGCTTGCAAAAGGATATCAGGAGGGAGCATGAGAATTAC
>CASBQH010000011.1 GCA_949127695.1 Synechococcales cyanobacterium PMM_0073 | reverse complement strand
GGCAGCGTGATCACCTGCATAAAGTCAGAAACCGTGGGCAGGCGCTGGCGGTTTTGGTCAGGGCGGGGGCGACAGTTGAGTAAGCCTTGGGTGTAGGGATGGCGGGGTGTGGCAAACAGGCTGTAGACATCGGCGATTTCCACCACCCTGCCGCGAAACATCACCACAACGCGATCGGCAATTTCTGAGACCACGCCCATATCATGCGTAATAAACAAAATTGACATGCGGCGACGGTCGCGAATTTCGCGCATCAGCTCCAAAATTGTGGCCTGAATGGTGACATCTAGGGCGGTGGTGGGTTCGTCGGCAATCAGCAGCGCCGGGTTGCCGCTCAGCGCCATGGCAATCATCACCCGCTGAATTTGCCCTCCTGAAAGCTGGTGCGGATAGCGATCAAGCATTGTTTCTGGGTCAGGCAGCTTCACCTCTCGAAACAGCTCAATCGCTCGCTGCTGGGCATCTTCTGGGTCGATTTCGGCATGGAGCCGGATCGCCTCTTTCACCTGATGTCCGCAGGTATAGACGGGATTGAGCGAGGTCATTGGCTCTTGAAAGATCATCGCAATTTGGCCACCCCGATACTGGCGGCGCTGATCAGCTTGCAGCGCCAGCAAATCCACTGGCGCTGCTTCCAAATCGGGATTGGCAAACCAGATTTCGCCCCGCACTTGGGCAGAGGGAGCGAGCAGCCCCATCGTCGCCAGTGCGGTCACTGACTTGCCAGATCCCGATTCGCCCACGACGCAGAGGGTTTCACCCGGCATAATTTCAAACGAAATATCCTGCACGGCATGAACCAGCTGCCGCTCTTGGCGGAAGTCAACGCAGAGATGCTGAATGGCCAAAACGGGAGTTGTCATGAGCGGCGTGGAAAATACTGGTAATGTTAAGCAATCGTAATGTTAAGCAATATATAGTTTAGGTTTGGTCTAGTATGCAAGGCTAACGCATCTGGAAAAGTATTAAATCATACAGGTAGTTTAGCAATCAGTCTAGCCTGGTCGCCTATCCAAAAATCTATGTCCTGAGATGGATGACAGATAGATACTAGATAAATATTGTTAGAATCCGATCTTTTGATACAGTTTGTGAACTCAGAAAATGCGAGTTTGTAGGTACTTAATATTAGAGTTAAATATCCTCTCGCAGCGCTATAGCTCAAGCGGCCATTCTCTTCAGATTTACAGGATACTCTCAATCATGTTTTTACCCTTAAAACGCTGGCAAACTCTGCTCTTTGCGCTCACAGCGGCGCTCACCATCACGCTGACCAACTGCGCCCAGCAGACTACTCCCACCGCAGGTACATCTCCGGCGGCATCTCCAGAAGCAGCTCCGGTCGCCAACGCTTCAACGCTGATCTTTGGCTCAGCGGGCGATCCGGCTAATTTAGAATCGGGCAATATTGAAGACAGCAACTCGATCTATGTGCAGCAGCAGATCTATGATCGATTGCTGGACTATAAGCCGGGTGGCACTGAACTTGAACCGGCGCTGGCCACGGAATGGAACGCCTCAGACGACGGTCTCACCTGGACATTTAAGCTGCGCGAGGGCGTCAAGTTCCACGATGGCACAGACTTCAATGCCGAAGCCGTCAAGGTCAACGTCGAGCGCTGGTGGGATCCGAAAAGTCCGCTGGGCTTCCGCGACGCTGGCAAAGACTATGCGATCTGGGAAGGGCTGTTTGGCGGCTTTAAAGGCAGCCCAAATTCGACCGTGCAGGCCGTGAACGTGGTCGATCCAACCACCGTTGAATTCAAGCTGAAAGAGCCATTTGCAGCCTTCCCAGCCGCCATTGCCTCCGGCTATTTTGGCATTGCTAGCCCAACCGCAATTGAGAAGGCGAAGGCTGAATATGGTACAGCTGGATCAACCGCAGTCGGAACGGGGCCTTATAAGTTTGTGGAATGGCGAACAGGCGACCGGATTACGCTCGAAAAGAACCCGAACTACTGGAAACCTGATCTGCCCAAAACCGATCAGGTAGTGTTTCGATTCATCAAAGAGCCTTCGGCCAGATTAGCCGAACTGCGCTCAGGCACAATCGACTTCACAATTGATATTGCCCCCGATCAGCTGAATGAGCTAAAAAGCGACAGCAACCTGAAAGAAGTCCGCCGCCCGCCGTTTAATGTCGGCTACCTGGCGCTGAACACCAGCTACGAGCCGCTGGCCAAAAAAGAAGTGCGGCAGGCGATTGCTATGTCGCTCAACCGCAAGGCGATTGTCGATGCGTTCTGGTCAGGGCTAGCCACCAGCGATAGCTTCTTTATGCCGCCTTCGCTGAAGCAATTCCAAGATGCCAGTCAGGCCGACTACGAGTTTAACCCAGAGAAAGCGAAGAAAATGCTGGCGGATGCGGGCTACCCCAACGGCTTTGATCTAGAGCTGTGGTACATGCCAGTTTCGCGCCCCTATTTCCCCACGCCGAAGCCAATTGCCGAAGCCTTTGCGGCTGATCTGGGCGCAGTCGGCATTAACGTTAAGCTAAACACCAAAGACTGGGCGGCATACCTGGACGATCGGCTGAAAAAACCGGGCTATCAGGCGTTTATGCTGGGCTGGACGGGCGACTATGGCGATCCTGACAACTTCCTCTACTACCACTTTGGCCCCGGCGGCACCAAGGATATTGGCGACTGGCAAAACCCTGAGGTGTTTAAGCTGCTTGAAGCTGCCCGCAAAGAGTCAGATGTAGCCAAGCGGGAGCAGATGTATTCGCAGGTCGAAAAGATTGTCTTTGATGAAACAGTGCGAATTCCAATCGTGCATTCAGAGCCGCTCTTGGCGCAGCGGGCAAATCTAGCGGGCTGGCAGCCAAGCCCGTTTGCCAATGAGTCGTTTGAGGCCATTACGAAGCAGTAATTTGCTCAGAGTTCTCTGGTGTGCGCCCTGCTGCTGGAGAACTCAAGCCCAGATCTTTCATCTCCTCAAAATCTATGCTCAAATATATCGGCAAGCGTCTGCTCGATATCCTGCCCGTTCTGCTCGGCATTACCCTACTGGTTTTTTTATTCCTACAGCTGATTCCTGGCAACCCGGCGGTGGTGATGCTAGGGCCGCGCGCCACCGCCGAGCAGGTTGCCAACCTGCAAGAACAGCTCGGCCTCAACCGCCCGCTGCCGCTGCAATATCTCTCGTTCTTAGGTAAACTGATTCGGTTTGATCTGGGGCGCAGCATTATTAGCGGCATTCCGGTGACTCGCGAAATTGCGGCTCGCTGGCCAGCTACGTTCGAGCTGTCGATTGCAGCCATGCTGTTTTCGATTGTGGTAGGCGTACCCGCTGGCATTCTGGCTGCCGTCAAAAAGAACGGCTGGATTGACAATCTGGCCATGACCGCTTCTCTGCTGGGTGTCTCCACGCCGGTTTACTGGCTGGGGCTGCTGTTGGTTTATTTGTTTGCGGTCAACTTGCAGTGGCTCCCGCCGAGCGGACGGCTGGGGGTGGGCATTCCCTTTCAGCCAATTACCGGGTTTTATATTCTAGACGCGCTGATCACGTTTAACTTCAGAGCGCTGGGCGATATCTTGGCGCATTTGCTTTTACCCGCGCTGGCGCTAGGCACCATTCCGCTAGCGATTATTGCCCGCATTACCCGCAGCGCCATGCTAGAAGTGCTGTCGCAGGACTATATTCGCACGGCCAGAGCCAAAGGGCTAAAGGAACGGTTAGTGATCAATCAACATGCGCTGAAGAACGCGCTGCTGCCCGTGGTGACCATCATTGGGCTACAGTTTGGCACCTTGCTCAGCGGCGCTATTTTGACTGAGACGATCTTTTCCTGGCCAGGAATTGGCTCTTGGATCTATGAAGGCATTCTCAACCGCGACTATCCGGTGGTTCAGGGTGGCGTTGTGTTTGTAGCGCTGGTGTTTGTGCTCATCAACTTACTCGTTGATCTCTCCTATTCGTTTCTCGATCCGCGCATTCAGTATAAATAATTACGCTTGACATATACCGCATGGAATCTCTGACAGCCCCGCCGGATCTACAGCCCTCTTCGCTGCGTAAAGCCACTCAGCGCTTCCTCAAGTCAATCTCAGCTCGCGTCGGGCTAGGGCTGACCGTCGGGATTATCCTGCTGGCCTTGCTGGCTCCGGTCTTGCGACCCTTTGACCCGTCCACGGCTCGCGACTTCACGGCGCGGCTGAGTCCGCCCAGCGCCAAGCACTGGCTGGGCACAGACGGACTGGGGCGCGATTTACTGACGCTGGTTTGGTATGGCACTCGGATTTCGCTGCTGATCAGCCTGCTCTCAGTGACGCTGGGGCTGGCGATTGGCACGGGGCTAGGGCTGGTGGCGGGTTATTACCGGGGCTGGCTGGAGCGGATCATTGGCTGGATCACGGATATTTTGCTGGCCTTCCCGTCAATTTTGCTGGCAATTGCGGTGGCGACGGTGGTGGGGCCGAGTTTGCAAAGCGTCATGCTGGCTGTGGGCGTGGTGCAGATTCCGATTTTTACCCGCCTGACTCGCAGCATGGTGCTGTCGCTGCGGGAGCAGGGCTTTGTCCAAACGGTGCGCGCCTTTGGAGCAAAGTCGGGGCGGATTATCTTTCGGCATATCCTGCCGTCGAGTCTGGCTCCGCTGATTGTGCAGGCGACGCTCTCGATTGGCACGGCGACGCTGGAGGCGGCTGGGCTGGGCTTTTTGGGGCTGGGGGCAAAGCCGCCGACGCCAGAGCTGGGGACGATGCTCTCAGATTCATTCACCAACGGCTATGCGCTCTCCGCGCCCTGGACTATCTTGATGCCGGGACTGATGATTACGCTGATTGTGCTGGCCTTTAACCTGCTGGGCGACGGGCTGCGAGATAGCCTTGATCCACGGGCTGGCCTAGATGCCTAATCCCGCCTCTCGGTCATAGGCCAATTCGCCCATAATATAGGTGGCTCGCACGGCTCGATCATCGCCCATCATCATCAGGCTAAACAGTGGATCGCTGAGCGCTTCTAGATCATCGGGCAGCGCCTGCTGGTTTCGCAGCGCCATAATGGGGGTGGAGCGCGGATCTAACAAGACAAAATCGGCCTCTTTTCCCAAGTCAAAATTGCCGATTTTATCGTCGAGCTGTAGCGCTCTGGCTCCCCCCAGCGTTGCTAAAAACAGCGCCTGAAACGGCGAAAGATTTTGATGTCGCAGCTGGGTGACTTTGTAAGCTTCACTCGCAGTTTGCAGCATGGAAAAGCTGGTGCCGCCGCCCACGTCTGTGGCCAGTCCAAGCTTAATCGGTGACTGGGGAGCCGTGGCGCGTTCTAGGTTGAAGAGTCCGCTGCCCAGAAACGTATTGGAAGTGGGGCAAAAGGCGATTGCCGACTGAGCCTCCGCCAAGCGGCTAAACTCAGATTCGGTGAGCTGAACGCAGTGTGCAAAAATCGAGCGCTCTCCCACTAGGCCATACTGATCGTAGACATCTAAATATCCCTGGCTATCTGGAAAGAGTTCCTGCACCCAGGCCACTTCCTTCATATTTTCAGAGAGATGCGTATGCAGATAGGTATCTGGAAACTCTTTTAAGAGCTGCTGGGCGATAGCGAGCTGGGCAGGGGTTGAAGTGGGAGCAAAGCGCGGCGTGACGGCATAGAGCAGGCGATCTTGGTGATGCCACTTTTGAATTAAGGCTTTGCTGTCGCGGTAAGACGACTCGGCGGTATCCGAGAGAAAGTCGGGCGCGTTTCGATCCATCATCACTTTGCCCGCAATCATCCGCAGATTGCGGCGCTGGCATTCTGTAAACAGCGCCTCGACAGACTCTGGAAATACAGCCGCCAATACCACGGCTGTGGTCGTACCATTCCGCAGCAGCTCGTCAATAAAAATGGGCGCAACTTGCTCGCAGTAGGCTTTATCGGCAAACTTACGCTCGGTGGGGAACACGTATTTTTCCAGCCATTCCAGCAGCTGTTCGCCATAGGCAGCAATAATTTCAGTCTGGGGAAAATGCAAATGCAGATCGATGAATCCCGGCAGCAGCAGGTGATTGGGGTAGGACTTGGTGGCAACTCCGGCATATTTTGCCGCCAGCTGCTGATAGCTGCCCAGATCTTTGACTTTGCCCTGCTCCAGAACCAGCAGTCCATCTGGAATATAGCGGACGCTCTCCAGCTCAGATCGATAGAACGGATCGTCAACAAAATCTAGGATGGCGCTGCGAAATGCTTTGAGAGTCATCTGAAGTATATGTTCTAAGAGATTAACTAAGCCGTAAATGAACGGCTCAACCCCAGCGCGGCCAGCTGCTTGCGATAGGTGATTGAGCTTTTATCGCCCGCAATATGCACTTCATCTTGCAGCCGCAGCGGCAGATCTTCGGGATACTGCTCTTCCACAATCGCCTTATCTTCGGCAAACACCTGGTCATTAAAATCTAGCGTATCCTGCAACGGCGCGTCTTTGTCAAAGTTGCGGCAGATTGGTACAAACAGGCGAGTTTTGCGCGCCGAAATCGGACAGGCCGCATTCAAAATATGCAGCTGGCCATTGGGAAACGTGACCGACAGCTTGGCGGTAAAGGGCAGCGACATTTCAAACAGCCGTCGCCACTTAAATCCGGGCGGATTCAGGTGCTTCATATGGTGCGGATAGTTGCTCACCGTGCTGATGTAGTCGGCGCGAAACCCGTGCGGTAACAGCTCAATCGGGTAGTCTGGCACTTCTGGATTCTGCTGCTCTCCAAACGAATCAACGTGAATGAAGGCAAAATGGCTGACATCTAAAAAGCCTTCAATCTGCCGTCCAGATGCGGCGTCAATCTCGACTGAGTTGGGCAATACTTGCAGGTAGTCGGGATCATCCCATTCATTAAACTCTGGAAAATGCACCTCGCCGCCGTCACGACTGTCACTCAGCCGCACCCAAACCAAGCCATATCGCTCGGTGACTGCATAGGTTTTCAGCTTCAGCCGCCCTGGAATTGCCGCTTCAGGCTCAGCCGGAATGCAAATGCACTGCCCCGCTTTGTTATAGCGAACGCCGTGATAGCGACAGATCAGCTCGTCGTTTTTCAGCCAGCCTAGGCTCAGCGGCACGCCCCGGTGCAGGCAGAGATCGCGAGCCGCCGTAACTGACCCATCCGAGAGCCGAAACAGCACGAGGCGCTCATCTAGCAATTGGGCGGCATAGGGCTGGTCTACAACCTCATGCGAGAAAGCAACGGGATACCAGAAAGTCGCCAGTATTTCCCAATCCGGCTGATTGAACGTACAGTTGCGGGGAAGCGTTGCGGTGGTAATGGCCATTTGGATAGATTAGTTCAAAGAATCGACTGTTGCCTCGATCAACTATAGGGCAGCCTAAACTCTTTTTTGTATTCAAAATAACAGCAACTATTGCCAACGCTGATTCTATCCCGATGAATATACAATACAAAACTACAGAAAATAACAGAAATCGCTTGAACAAAATTAGGCGTTGCTGAATAACGGGACGTGTATTTTCTAGAGCCTCTAATCTTGATCTAATTTGCGATTTGTCAATTTGATTAGCAAATAGCTGAGCGACAGGGCAAAAATAGCTACCCCCAATGCCAGCAGATCCAGATTGCTATATTTCGTAAAGTCAAAAATAATAATCTTGCGCGCTACGGCAATCAGCGAAGTAACAATTACTAGCTCAACCTGGACAATATGCTTTTTCAGATAAGCTGTAATATTTTCCAGTAGCTCTAGCGCAATTAGAATATTTAGGAATAGACCAAAAATATCAATTAGCGTTTTGGCAAAGAATCCGGTTGGACTCAACAGCAGATCTCTACCCAGCAGAACGACCAGATCAATCAGGGAAATTAAAATTACTAGGCTCAAGGACAAAATCAGCACTTTAGCGGCCAGATTTTCTAGCCAATGCGCCACAGTCAAAAAATTCTCATCTCTGACTGCTTTAGCCAGCCTGCGGCTCAACTTTTCCCTAGGAGGATGCATAATTTAACCGGGTGAATGAATGACGCTCAGGCCGTTATATTGATTGCGTACGATGAAACAGAAGGCAACCATAGCTGAAATCCTATGCTTGAAGGGTACAATCGGCAACCCCAAAGCTGTTTGAATTGCCGCTCTTGACTCACAGCAGATCCAATCCTGACGATAAGCAAATTCAATGGAGCTTGAACATCTGAGCTGGGCGGCGGTCAAACAGCTGATTCGGCTACAGTTTCCGCAGGTGCCGCAGCTGACGCCCCCAGAATTGGCGCTCTGGCTCCAGCAGCCTCACCCGCCGCATCTGCTAGATGCACGTAAGCCAGCAGAATATCAGGTGAGCCACCTGCCTACAGCAGCGCTGCTGCCCGATGACTTGGGCGAGCTGGCCAAGAGGCAGCAGCCTATTGTGCTCTATTGCTCCGTGGGCTACCGGTCGGCTAGAGCAGCAGCAGCCCTGCAAGATCAAGGCATCAAAGCCTTCAACCTAGAAGGCTCGATTTTTGAGTGGGCAAACGCAGGCTATCCGGTCTACCGGGACGGGCGCGCCGTGTCGCAGGTGCATCCCTATAGTTTGCTCTGGGGCAAACTGCTGCATTCTGAGCTTCATGCTTTTGAGCCGCGATAGCGTCCCAATGCCGTTAGCGGAAAATGCTGGCGGTAGAGCTGGTAGTTTAGGTAAAAATGCCCCGGAAAGCCCGTGCCGGTAAACTCTGGCTCACCCCAGCTGCCGTCGGGATTTTGGCGCTTGAGCAAATAGGCAATCCCCTGCTCGGTTGCCTGCTCAAATTGACCCGCCGCCATCAGCCCCAGCAGCGCCCAGGCAGTCTGGGACGGCGTGCTGGAGCCTTGCCCCTTAAGCTGCGGCTCAACGTAGCTCTGGCAGGTTTCGCCCCAGCCGCCGTCAGCGTTTTGGCAGCCTGTCAGCCAAGCCGCCCCGCGCTCAATGCAGTCACAGTAAGTTTGGGGAGCCAGCAGCGCCAGCGCCACCAGCACGCCGCTCGTGCCGTAAATATAGTTGACGCCCCAGCGCCCAAACCAGCAGCCTTCTGGCTCCTGCTGCTGACGCAGATAGCTCAGCGCCCGGTCTAAGGCGGCTCTGGAAAAGGCAGGGGTTTGGCCAACTCGCCCCACCATCTCCAGCACTCGCGCCGTCACATCTGCGGTGTTGGGATCGATCATGGCCTTCAAGTCGCCATAGGGCATGGCATTCAGCCAGTCTTGATTGTTATCCAGATCAAAAGCTGCCCAGCCACCCTCGCTGCACTGCATGGAAGCAATCCAATGCAGCGCCCGCTCAATTGCAATTTGCTGGGGCTGGCTGCGCTGCACCGTCTGTAGTGCCATCACAACAACCGCCGTATCGTCCACATCAGGGTAGAACTGATTCTCAAACTCAAACGCCCAGCCACCCGGTCGGCCAGTCTTGTTTTTAACCGCCCAGTCGCCATAGCTGAGAATCTGCTTTTGCAGCAGCCAGTCGGCGGCTTGCTTGAGAGCTGGATGGTCGGCACTCAGTCCAGAATCAGTGAGCGAGCGCATTACCAAAGCCGTATCCCAGACGGGCGAAACACAGGGCTGCGTCCAGTATTCAGTTTGGGTTTCAACGCCAAATTGATTAATTGCAGCTAGCCCTCTGACGATTACTGGATCATTTACGCTGTAGTCTAAGGCACGCAGCGCCAGCATTGAATTTAGCATAGCCGGGATGATTCCGCCCCAGTCGCCCGTATCTTCCTGACGTTCGAGGATCCAACGTTCGGCGGCGCGCAGTCCCTCGGCGCGCAGCGGCGTCAGGTTCCAGTCGGCAATCCGCTTTAGCCAGCCGTCTAGCTCCACAAACAGATCGCGCCAGTCGCCGCTGCGGGGCAGCTCAGCTGGGGCAACATCGCCCACATAGAGTTCGTCTAGGCGGATTGCCGGAGCCGTCACGTAAACGGGCTGGCGGTCAAATACAATCAGCAGCGGCACGGTACTGCCCCGCGCCCAGCTCGACATTTCATAAACATTGACCGGAAACCAGTCGGGCAGCAGCATAACTCCAGCCGGAATGCTGGGAATGCCGCGCCAGTCATAGCAGCCAATTAGCGCTAGGTGGAACTTGGTAAAGATCCGAGTTTTGCTGACGCCGCCCTTGGCCAGAATAAACGCCCGCGCTCGCTGCATATCAGGATCGCCAGCCGGAATGCCCAGCAGCCGCAGCGCCATATAGGCTTCAACCGAGGTGCTCAGCTCGCCGCCGTCATGGTAAAACAGCTCCCAGCCACCGTGAGAGCGCTGCTGCGACTGGAGATAGGCCGCCATTTTGGCCATTGGCCGCGTCTGATCTGTGCCCCAAATTTTGTGCAGCAGCACTACCTCGGCGGTAATGCTGACGTTAGACTCTAGGTTGCCCCACCAGTAGCCATCAGCATGCTGGAGCGAGAGCAGATACTGCTGGCTGAGCTGGATGGCTTGCTCCAGCTCAGCTTGGTTTGGGATGGCCTGATAGTCTGTTTGCATGATGGCGCTAGCCGCTTGGCTTAGATATAGCAGCCGCAAGATTGCAGCTTTAGCATTGTGCGCTGAATGATCAGGCTTGGCAAGCGGCTAGCGCCGGATGAGGCAGAATTAGCCGAGGTGATCGGCTTCAACCCAGACCGAGACCGAGCCGCCGTTGCAGCGGAATTCGCCCCAGCCGTTTTCGTCAGTGGTGACTGGCTCGGTAATATGCTTAGTCAGATCGACAAACTGGGTGTTTGGCTTGCCCACTTCCATCGACTTGCTGCCATCGGCTCCGTTGGTGAGGATCACTGCCATTGCGCCGGGATGATCTTCGTCGCCCAAGCAAGTCCAGCCGATAGTGTTGGCATGGTCAAAGTAGTCGTACTGTGCGCCATAGGTAAAATGCTTGCGGGCGTAGAGGAACTTGTCAATTAACCAGCCATGCGAAGGCATCACGACAGTATGTTCATTGCCGTCACTGCCGGTATCCGTATATTCTGTCCCGTAATAGTCAGGATAGAATACGCAGGGATAGCCTTCCTGACGCAGCAAAATCAGGGCATAGGCAATTGGCTTAAACCAGGGTTCAACCACCGATTCCAGGTCTTGCAGCGCTTGTGAGTCATGGTTGGCCACAAAGGTGACAGCCAGCGTCGGCTGCTCTTTAGCCAGCGTGTTGTCAAAGATTTGCCGCATGTCGTAGTTTTCGCTCTGATTGCTGGCGTTACTGAAATTGTAGTGCAGCGGCACATCAAACAGCGCCACTCGCCCCCGGCTGTTTTCGATATAGGCATGGAGAGCGGCGAGATCTGTATCCCAATATTCGGCCACTGCAAACTTCTCGCGGCCAGAATATTCGCTCATTTCATCCAGCCAGTCTGGGAAATACCAGGCCGGGATATGCTTCGCGGCATCGATCCGATAGCCGTCTATCCCAGTCGTGTCAATGTACCATTTACCCCAGTCGGATAGCTCTTTGCGAACCGCTTCGTTGTCGAATTCGATATCGCAGCCCATTAAATAGTCAAAGTTGCCAAACTCCAGCGCCACGTAGTCTTCAAACTTTTTGCCTTCAAACACATAGATAGTTGAGTGGTCGTCTGTGTTGTTAGCGTCGTAGTCTACGGCGTTAAAATGATGCCAGTGCCATTTGAACTCAGAATACTTGCCCTGGCGACCCGGAAACGTGAACGACGTATAGGCTTCAATTTCATACATCTCGCCTTTCGGCTCAGTCCGATTATCACGCGGGTAGGGCGTCGCCTTCACCTTTTCAGCTTCGTCACCACCCAGCCGATGATTAAACACCACGTCGGCATAGGTGCGAATCCCAAATTCTCCCAGCGTTTTAACCGCTGTAACATACTCGTCTTTAGTGCCATACTTAGTGCGAACTGATCCCTTCTGATCAAATTCACCCAAGTCATACATATCATATACACCGTAGCCTACATCCATGCCGCCGCCAACGCCCTTATAAGCAGGAGGCAGCCACATGGCCGTGAAGCCCGCCTCGGCTAGCTTCTGAGCTTTATCTTTGACGCGGTTCCACAGCTGGCCATCCGGTTGGATGTACCAGTGAAAGTACTGCATCATCGCCCCTTTATCTTGTGACATACCTAGTAACCCCTTGGTAATTTGAATGGACAATACAGTAGCTGTCAGGAGTCATAGCTGATCAGCTGAGATGCTAGGATTCAGTCTATGCTGTTGCTGCGACTGAACTGAATATAGCTGAGCTATTTTTAAACGGCTATCACTCGGCAGGTAGATTACAAGGTGACTCAGAGCCAGTATTCTCTATCCTTAGACAGAGAGCCTGAGCGCTAAACTGCTAAAAGATTAAGAACTATTGCAAATCCTCGCTAGATTCTGAGCTGGTCGAATTAGACTGATTCTGAATTTCTGCTAGCTGTTCGTTTAGCGTATTTTCTAATGTATCTAAAACCGTAGCTGGATCAACTGCCTGCTGCATTGCTTCGGCCTCTGCATCATAGCGGTTTGGCACGTTGGGCAGATCGCAGCGCAGTTCTTCTAATAGGGCGATTAGCTTGGCGATTTTTTGTTCGGTGAGTAAATCGAGCTGAAGATTGAGCTGGGCACGCTGCTCGGCCAGCATCTCTTGCCGACTCTGGCGCACGAGGACGATGGCGGTCATGAGGAGGGAGACAATGCCCAGCGTTTTATCCAGTCCTTCATAGGGCGAGGGGTCAAACTGCGGGATGCCCCAGCTGGCGGGCAGGGCGTTGAGAACGAGCCAGAAGGCAATTACCGCCACCGCCGCATAGAGAAAGCTGGGTCGGCCAAAGAATTCGCTCACCCATTCTACCCAGCGCTGATGCGGCGAGACTTTCTGCTCAGCTTTGGCGCGAATCGCAATAATAGCGTCAATGGTTTCGCCAATGGGGTCGGGCAAGGGAGCCGTGGGTATGACTAGACTACGATGGGCAGCACGCTGCGGATTAGATGATCGAGTCGGGCGGTTGCGAGCAGAATGAGGCGGCATGGCTGAGCGTTTGGTAAAAGAGCTGGCTTTACGATAGGGGCAATTGGGGCGGCGGCATAGCTGCTGTAGATAGATCTTTGGGAGTTGCGCTCGTCTCCAGGCTCCCGTTGAGCAGTTCTGTAATGGTTCTGACTAAAACTTCTGGCTGGAGGGGCTTGGTTAGATAAGCCTGAAATCCTGCCCGAATGGTCTTCTCTTGATCGAGTTCTCCAGCGTAGGCTGTCACCGCAATCGCCGGAATGTTGCCGCCCTGCTCGGCGGGACGTGCCCGAATCTGCTGGATCAGCATATAGCCGTCCATCTCGGCCATGCCCAAGTCACTCACCAGCAGATTGAGGCTGAGGTGATCTAATATTTGCAGTGCTGCTATGCCAGAGGCAACGGCAACCACCGTTGCCCCACTCTGCTCCAGCAAAAATGCTTGAAACTCGCGGGTGTCGGTATCGTCATCCACCAGCAGAATAGACAGATTGCTGAGCGCCTTCGGATCTAGGCTACTGGGACTTGTGGGCGCACAGACAGCCATCGCCTGCTGTGAAATCGGCAGCTCGACCGTAAAGCTTGTGCCCTGGTTTTCGCCTGGGCTTTCGGCGCTCACCGTACCGCCGTGCATTTCGACAATTTGTTTCACAATCGCCAAGCCCAGCCCCAGCCCGCCAAATTTGCGCGTGGTGGAGCCATCTTCTTGGCGAAAATACTCAAACACATAGGGCAAGAACTGCGGCTGGATGCCCTTGCCCGTATCAGTCACTCGAATTTGCGCCCGCTGATTCTGCTGCCTCAGCTCAACCGTGACTTGGCCACCGCTGGCGGTAAACTTAACGGCATTGGTCAGCAGGTTCCAGATCACCTGCTGCAAGCGGGCGGCATCACCAAATATTGGCGCAGTCTCGGCCAGCTCTAGCCGGATCTGCACCTGCTTCGCCTCGGCTGCCAAATGCACCGTTTCGACTGCGGCGGCAATCACAAATGCCAAACTCACGGGCGCTGGCGTCAGCGAGAGTTTGCCCTGCATGATCCGCGAAATATCGAGCAGATCTTCAATTAGCTGAGATTGCAGTCTGGCGTTGCGCTCAATCGTTTTGACGGCTTCGGTTTGGCGGGCGGGGTCGAGTCTGCCGGTTTGCAAAAGCTGCGCCCAGCCTAAAATCGGGTTAAGCGGCGAACGTAGCTCATGAGACAGCACCGCCAGAAACTCGTCTTTAACCCGGTTGGCGGCTTCGGCTTCGGCGCGGGCAGACTGTTCACGCTGCAAGAGCTGTTCGCGCTCTAGTTCAGCGGTTTTGCGATCGGTAATATCAACTGCCGCTGCATAGACCACCTGCTCGTCCGGGTAAGACTGGGCATTCCACAGCAGCCAGCGATAGGAGCCATCTTTATGCCGATAGCGATTCTCAAACTTCAGAGTTTGGCGACCTAAGAACAAACTGTCTGTTTCGGAGCTGGAGGCACTGATGTCGTCAGGATGGACAAACTCTGCCCAAGGGCGGGCAATCATCTCAGCTGGCGTCCAGCCCAGC
>CASBQH010000010.1 GCA_949127695.1 Synechococcales cyanobacterium PMM_0073 | reverse complement strand
GCCTGCGTCGGCATTTGGGGCAGTGCTCCGGGTGATCTAGGCGGTTCGCTCAGGCTGGGCGCAAGGCTGGCCAATTCAAAATATTCTCGAGAGCCAATTTCTGGCATCTGCATCATGGGCATTGGCGGCATCGGCAGCATTGGCTCTGCCGCCACCGGCTCTGGCTCGGCAGTAGACATGCCCCAGTCGTCGCCGCCATGCCCTGGATCAATCACCACCAGCGGAGCAGAACGGCTGCCTTGCCGTCGCATTGCGGGTCGCTGCGGCTGCAAAATCTGCGGTAGATCAATTGGCACCACCTGGCCTTGAGCCAGCAATGCCTGATAGAGCATGGCGGCAGCTTCGGCGCGGGTCACAGGCTGAAGCGGATTGAGGCAATCAGGCTGGGCAGAAACCACCAGTCGGTGATGTAAAGCGGTCGCAACAGCTAGCGTTTGGTCACTCGGAATCTGCGTTCGGTCGCGGTAGCCCTGAAGCAGGCTGGGATGGCTTGGAGTCAGCTGGAGCGCCTCAACCAGATAGACCAGCGTCTGGAGGCGGGTGAGTCTGGCTGGCGCTGGCGGCTCGGCAGATAACCCCGCGCCCTGCATCCAGGTTATAAACTCAGCGGGTTGCAACACCGCGTCGGGCTGAAAGCTGCCGTCTGGACACAGTGACAGGATCTGTCGATCGATCAGCGGCTGCACCAGCGGCGCGGCCCAGTGATGCTGTAAATCAAGGGGGGCATGGCTGAGGGCTGCTGGATCAAGCTGGACAGCAGCACTCACCGCAACAGGCGGCAGCAGATTGGCAGCAGTCGGCTGGCGCGGCGTCAAAAACTCGACGAAGCCGGTGATCCGAGCTGGGTTGAGCTGATTTCCGACTGAAATTAGCTTTAGCGCCGTCGCGTTTCGCAGATCAAAGCGCTGGTTGTCGCGCAGGCGGTTGCTGGCCGGATCGTTGAGCTGACCCAGATCAGGCGCTGCTTGGCCAAACACCGCCAGCCCATCTTCAGTATTTTGGGCGATCACGTTGCCCCGCAAGATGGGCGAAGCTGCCCCCGACACCGCCACACCACAGCGATTTTCAATCCACTGATTGTTGCTAATTATGGGAGCCGCCTGATCGCTAATGGTCAGGCCAAACTGATTCAGCCTTGCGGTGTTGCTGCGGATGTCACCTCTGGCCGAGCGCACCAGCGTCAGCCCCGCCCGGTTTTCTTGAAGCTGACAGTTGCTAATCACCGGGTCGGCTTTGCCCGTGACCAAAATGCCTTCGCGCCCGCAGCCGCTGATTGTGCAGCCCGCCACCGTCGGCTGCGCCGATTCAATCCAAATCCCTGTGCCTTTGGCCTCGGCGTTGGTCACTGTGACGCCGCGCAGCTCGACGCTGCCTTGCAGCACCAGCGTCACCGACTGGCGACCAAACGAGGGGCTATGATAGTCACCGCTGCCTGCTAAAACTACGCCCTGCCCCTGCCCCGGCAGATTGCCCAACACCGAGACGCCTGCCGTAATCAGCAGCGGAAACTGCTCGCCTGTTTCGGCGCTGTAGGTGCCACGACTGAGCTGAATCACCATACCGGGCTGGGACTGCTGCAAGGCACGAGTCAGGGTTTTGAACGGAGCCAGCGAATCTCCCGCTGCCGTATCGTCTCCTTGGGCAGGGTGAACATAGATCTCGATCGGCATGTGGCGCTGCATGGCTGGTTTCTCCTGCGGGCTGCTCTGGATTGGCTTCAGCAGAGCTATCTCGTCCCTGATTTTAGTCTGGCTGGCTGGGGATGGCTTGAATTGGCTCTTAGCTCGCTAATCTCAACGCTCTAGAGCTGCCAATTAGGTATGATCAAATCAAGTAAAGATTGCCTGTATCGCCAAAGGCTGGCTGCTGGCTGAATTGCAGGGACTGAGTGGCGATGCAAACCGATGCTGACCATCCAATGCTAATCGTAGTTTTAATTGTGAATTTGCTGCTGGCGCTCCTCTGCTGGTGGGCGATTTGGCAGGTTTGGCGGCTGCGCCAGCAGTTGGCAAAATTCACCGAGCAGCTGATCTGGGCAGAAACTCAGGCTTCGCAGCTCCGGCTGCCCAGCCTTGCGCTTCAGCAGCGCTTGCAACAGCTGCAAAGCCAATATCAGCAGACCTGTCTCCGGCTCCAGCAAGCTCGACAGCTGTTGGGGCTACTGGGGCTGGGGCAGCAGATTTGGAAACAGGCTCAAAACCCGACTCAAAACCCGACTCAAAACTCGACTGGGCACCTGTCGCGCAACCAGCGCAGAGGCAGAGCATGAAGGTATTTTTAGCAGAAGGAGAAAACCTAGATGTCAGACCAATCTAACTCCGGGGGCTTGTTCCTGGGCGGGCTGCTGTTGGGGGCTGCTGCCGGAGCAATCACAGGACTGCTGCTGGCTCCTAAGAGCGGACGGGAAACGCGAGCCCTGCTGAAGCAATCTGCCGAGGCGCTGCCCGAACTGGCTGAAGACCTCTCGGCCACCGTGCAGATTCAGGCCGAGCGGCTCTCTGACTCTGCTCTTCGCAGCTGGGACAATACGCTGCTGCGGCTGCGGGAGGCAATTGAGGCTGGCATTGAAGCTAGCCGTCAGGCTGAGGCCGTAGCTCAGCCACCGATTGCGATGGCCTCACCGTTGCCTGTTGCGCCTGCCAACGAGGCCAAGCCCAATGCCAAGCCCAATGCTAAAACTGTTCCACCCGCTTAGTTCGCTGATTTTAAGAGGTTGTCGCCTGTGACAGATCCGGTCGTTTGGTTGGGCGCATCGCTCTTTCTGGTGGCGGCGAGTCTGGCGCTGCTGCTGGTGGCGGCTCTGCCTGCCATCCAAGAAATTGCCAGAGCAGCTCGCAGCGCCGAAAAGCTATTTGATCTGCTGAGCCGCGAGCTGCCGCCCACGCTTGCCGCCATTCGACTCACGGGCAGCGAGATCACGAGCCTCACAGACGGCGTGAACCAAAATGTTCAGGCTGCGACCCGCGTGGTGGGGCAGTTTGATCAGGGTCTTAGCGGCATCAAACAGCAGGCGGAGCAGGCGCAGACCACAACGCGCCGCTTCGGGATTGGCCTGCGCGCTGCATGGCAGTCGCTGACTCGTCCGGCTGAAGCATTTGAGCCAGAAGCATTTGAGCCAGAAGCAACCCATAGCTCAGCCGAACTCACCGACAGTCTCACCGACAGTCTCACCGACAGTCTCACCGACAGCCAGCTCACGCCAATTGAGCTGAACCAGCGCCAGCCCAATCCAACATTTGCCCAGCGGGATGCCAGCGCAGACTAAGCCAGGTTCTTTTGAAGGACGAGTATGAGATACAGGTAAATAAATGTAAACTAGATAAATCTAGACTTTAATCTAGGCTCCCAGCAATCATTTGCTGCCGCTCTTCGAGTTCTCTGCGCTCAGATTCACCCTCACGCTGGTTTTGATTTACTCATGTCAATCCGACCTTTAACTAATGCAGCCTTTGGCTTAGTCATCGCCACCTGTCTAGTCTTACTCACCTGGACTGTGGCTCCAGCGGCCTATGCCTTTGACAATCCAGATCTGTTGCCTGATCAACCGACGCTGATTATTGACTTGGCCAATTCGCTCACGGCAACGCAGCAGGCAGCGCTGGATCAAGATTTGAGCGACTTCGAGGCTGAGACGGGCTGGAAACTGCGTGTCCTGACGCAATATGACCGCACCCCTGGTCGAGCAGTCAAAGAATTCTGGGGACTAGATAACCACAGCGTCATGCTGGTGGCCGATCCCAGAGGCGGCAATCTGCTCAGCTTCAGCGTCGGTGACGATCTGTTTGAACTAATGCCGCGCACCTTCTGGATTGAGCTGCAAACCCGCTTCGGCAACCAGTTTTTTGTCCGCGACAACGGCGAAGATGGCTCAATTTTGGAAGCGCTAGGCTCAATCAAAACTTGCCTGCGGCAGGGCGGCTGCTTGGTAGTGCCCGGTTTGCCCCGCGAGCAGTGGATTTTAACGCTAATTACCTCGGTCGTGGGCGGGCTGGTGTTTGGGTTTGCGGCGCATCCGCGTGAGCCGGGTCAGGTTTTCTCCTGGCAGTGGGCGCTGATTTTCTCGCCGCTCTGGGGAATTCTGTTTATCGCCTTTGGGGTGGGGCCAGTCGTCACCCGCACCTCAGAATGGCTGCCTTTAGCCAGAAATCTAGCGGGTTTTGCCTTAGGGGCGCTCGTCGCATTTTTATCCCCAATGCTGGCCGCCTCAGCTCCCGAAACTTGATTGGATCAGATGCGTTCCAAACAGCCCAATTGCGGTCTAATGAAGGGAGATGATCTCGTTGGGGTTTGGGGTGGTAATGGAGTGGCATACGACCGACGCTCAGAGCTTGAGCATTATTGACCGCGAGATTGGCAATCACAGCTTCTCGCCTTCTGAATATGAAATTCTCCGGCGCATCATCTATGCCACTGCCGACTTTGAATATAAGTCGCTGATTCGGTTTTCGGAGCAGG
>CASBQH010000009.1 GCA_949127695.1 Synechococcales cyanobacterium PMM_0073 | reverse complement strand
GATTAATTGTGCCAAGAAAATAGGGGCTTAAATCTAGACCCTGCTGAGCAAAAATCGGCTGCTGCATCGCCAGCGTCCCCTGCGGGAAACGGGCATCCTGGGCTTGGCCGGAGGCCACCCCATAGCCCAACTCAACCCTGCCTAGCACCGCAGTCCAATCACTCATGGCGCTCGCTTATCCCGGTAAGCCCGACTCAATTTTTGCCTCGCTCGGCGCTTCGGGCAGCGAGATCAGGGCTGAGCGATTGGCGCGAATCCGATCTACTGTCCCTTTGATAAAGCTGGCAATTGGCACAGCAATGAATAGCCCCAGCGCCCCTTTGAGCTTGAAGCCAATGAATACCGACACCAGCATCCAGGCCGGGTTAAGGCCAATTAACTCACCGACAATTCGTGGGCCAATCACGTTCTCGCTCACCTGATTTACAATCACCGTCGCCAACAGCACCTTGCCGCCCAGCCCGACATCTTGTAGCGAGACTAAGATGCTAATCACCACTATTGCCAGCGTTCCGCCCAGCGGCACCAGACTGCCTGCGCCAATTGTGAAGCCAAACAGCAGCGCTAGCGGTACGCCCAGAATAAACAGCACTACCGTCTGGACGCTGGCCAAAATCGCCGCCAGGGTCGCCTGCCCGACGATATAGCGCTCAAAATTATCAGGCAGATATTCGCGCACCTGCTCGTTCCAGGCTGTGGGCAGCCAGCCCAGCACGCCTAGCCAAAGCGACTGACCGCGCAGGGTGAGAAACACCGCAAACACCACGGTCAAAAACACGTTAACGATGCTGCCAATTGTGTTGAACAGCAGATTCACCACCTGGCGGGTGAGCGACCGCAGGCTGCTGGTGAGCCGATCGACAATTTGCGACAGGGCGCTGCTGAGGTCGATTGGCAACTGCTGCGTGGCTGCCCAGGTTTCTAAGTCGTTAAGCTGCCGTCGTCCTGACTCAATCCACTGCGGCAGCGCGGTCAACAGCTCGTTGGCCTGCTGCAAAATTAAAGGCCCCAGCACCAAAATGAGCAGGCTGAGCAGAATGAGAAAAATTAAAAACACCAGCCCAACGGCCAAGCCGCGACTAGAGCCGAGCTGCTGCAAAAACCGAATCGGGTAGTCGAGCAGAAAGGCAATCAGCGTGGCGGCAATCAAAATGCTGACCAAAGGCTCTAGCTGGTCAATCAGCAGTAAAAACAGCCAGCCGTTGAGGAAAATTAGCGGAAAGGTGAGGCCAATCGTCAACCAGCGAGGCAGTTTGGCGAACTGAAGCATGGCAAGCGCGCAATTTATAGATGCAATATGACGCAATATATAGTCAGAATGGCATAGACGAGCAATTTCTGCCGCCTTCTGCAAGTCAAATCTGAGCCTTAGCTCAGGGCTTCTGCCGCCGCCGCCGCCTTTTTCTCACCCTCTGCGTCATTCTGCTGCTGGTACAGTTCGCCTGCCTGCTCATAAGCGCGAATCGCCTCACTGTTGCGCTCTCGCCCCTGCAAAGCTACGCCCAGCTGAAAATGAGCCTCGGCATCTTCCGGCTGGAGTTCGACCAGCTTGCGGTAGGTGACAATTGCCCGCAGATAGTCCGGCTGATCCAGGTAGAGTTGGCCCAGCTCTAGATAGGCTTCTCTGAGGCTGGGCTGGACGGCGACGGCTTTTTCGTAGTTGATCCGCGCCCGCTCAGCATCGCCCTGCGCCCGAAACACATCGCCAATTTGCAGATAGATCAGCCCGTTTTTAGGCTCTAGCGCTGCCGCTTTTTCTAGTGCCACCATGCCGTTGGCTACATCTCCCAGGTTCAGCAGCGCTACGCCCAAATTCAGCTGGGTGCTGCTGCTGCGCGGATTCAGCGCCACGGCTCGCTGAAACATTTGCAGCGCCTCAGGGTACTGCTCTTGCTGGAGGTAGGCTGAGCCGGTTGACTCATAGAGTCTGGCGTTGTTGGGATTGGTGGCTAGCACCTGCTTGTAGGCATCAATGGCTCCTTTAAAGTCGCCCAAACGCGACAGCACCACGCCCAAGCCCAGATAGGCTTCAACGTCATTGCGCCGCAGCTCGGTGGTGCGACGATAGGCGGCGGCTGCGCCCTCGTAGTCTTGCAGGTTGGCCTTGCAAAAGCCCAGCGCATAGTAAAAGTCGGGGTTGTCGGCATCTAGGGCAACGGCCTGCTGATAGGCTGCCACGGCGGCCTCAAAGTTGCTCTGCTTGGCATATAAAAAGCCAATTGCCGAATAGATCCGGGCATTGTCAGAATCCAGTTGCAGGGCAGCTTCATAGGTGGAAATTGCCTCATCCACTTGACCAGCCTCCACCTGCTTGCGCCCCTGATCCAGCAGCTCGTTGAGGCGGTCTTCGTCGGTGGCTTGAGCCAGCTGAAGCGAGGGCTGAGCCTGGAGCGGCAGAGCAGCCAAGGCTCCGCCTAATAAACTGGCGGTTAGACTGACGGCTAAACTGACGGCTAAACTGACGGCTAAGCTGGTCGCTAAATAGGTACTGCCTACGGTCCGTCGCAGGGATAATAGTCTCATTGCAGCTATCTCGGCGCAGAGCGCTTAAGAACAATAGATGATTCTAGCAACAACTGATGTGATTCAAGGCGCAACTGTCGAAGCTCACCTCGGAGTGGTGACGGCAGAAGTGGTCTACGGCTCCAATGCGATTCGCGACTTTTTTGCGGGCATCCGCGATATTGTTGGCGGGCGCACCGGCAGCTACGAACGAGTGTTTGAGCGCGGCCATCAGGATGCCCTGAGCGAGCTAGAGCGGCGGGCGAATGCGATGGGCGCAAATGCCGTGGTTGGCATCAAAATGGATACTGGCTCGATTGAGGTGGGTGAAACCGGGACGCTGCTGCTGATTACAGCCTCTGGTACAGCAGTCCGGCTCCGCAGCGAGCGTTAAATTCTCCCGAAGAATCTGCCCTTAGCAGGACAATGAAACCGCCCCAAATTCGTCAAGATAAGGTGAGTAACCCTTACTCCAGAGATGCCCCCGGCCAAAAGCTGGGGGTTTTTTTGGATCTGGGCGAGCTGAGTCTTGCTCCCAACCCGTAGCCCAGCCCGCTAGCTGACCAGCTTGCTGCGGATTTCCTCAATTCGCTTGCGGTTGACCCCTAAGTCAGACTGCCCTAGTCTAGAAGCTGAACGCACCTGGATTTCATTGGGCTGGCTAGGGTCGAGGTAAAACTCCACATCATCCACATAGCCCATCAGGGCGCTGGTGAACTCAGCGTAGATATAGTCTGCTGTTTCGCTGATGATTTGGCTGCGCTCCATGCCAGAAATCACAGATTTGAGCTGGGCGAAGGCTTCAGCGGGCGCAGCGCTGTAGGTCAGCGGGGCAATTTTATGCTCGGCGTCGCTCTCCGGCATTTGGCTATTGACGCAGTTGGGCGAGTCGGGGCAGAGCGCGAGCTTGCCGTCCTTGACGCCGATATTTTCTGGACGCTGGCCGGAAAACGAAAACAGCGATTTACTTCCCATAGCGATTTCCCCTGTCAGTAAATGACCTGTCAATAAACTTGGCGAACTCGGCGATAGATGCAGCAAGGCGGGCTGAGCTGAGGCAGGCGCAGCGCCCAACCAGCAGCCCAGCGCCAAAACGACTGCGATCATGACTGAAAAAACCGAAAAACCTGTCTGAACCATGATTCAGCCTGAGCTGTAATTACGCTCTTAGTTTACCGGGTTTTTGACTCATGCAAAATTAGCCGATTGCCTGCCGGATCATAGGCATAGATCTCGCGGCCATGCGAAGCCGTCACAATTGCTCCGGGCGGCGGATAGCCCAGATCCCGCAGGCGCTCGACTGCCGCCTCTAGCTGCGCCACTTCTAAGCAGAGGCTGATGCTGCCCGCAGACCCCGCAAACTCAGCCTGCTGGTTGGCCTGCGGTTGGAAAATTCCTAGCTTCAGCCCCGGCAGGTCAAACTCTGCATAGCCCGGTTGCCAAACCACTGGATCTTGCTCAAATAGCCGCTGGTAAAACGGCAGGAGCGTCCCAGAAGCTGGCTCAGCCAACGCCACAAAAATCTGCTCTAGCTGCATGACCAAAACCCAGATATCCCTAGATACATCGCGCTTTTGCTTAGCTTAACCCGTCCTGCATCAGAGGCAAATGTGAGGATTATCTGACATTCCGGCGCATCGCTCTCACCAATGCGGTAACTTAAAGCAAGCCTCTGACGCAGATCTTTGCAGATCTTCTAGTAAACCGCATGAAACTGGCATCCCGTATCTCGCAAGTCACTCCCTCCATGACCCTGGCGATCGACGCCAAAGCCAAAGCCATGAAGCGGGACGGGCTAGATGTGATTAGTTTTAGCGTCGGCGAGCCAGATTTTGATACGCCTGCTCACATCTGCGCGGCAGCCAAAGCGGCGATTGATCAAGGCAAAACGCGCTATGGGCCAGCGGCGGGCGAGCCAGAGCTGCGCGAGGCGATTGCCCAGAAGCTTCAGCGCGACAACCAGCTCTGCTACGGCGCAGAGAACGTGATCGTCACCAACGGCGGCAAGCATTCGCTCTACAACCTGATGATGGCGCTGATTGAACCGGGCGATGAGGTGATCATTCCTGCGCCCTACTGGGTCAGCTACCCTGAAATGGTGAAGCTAGCGGGCGGCAAGCCGGTGATTTTGCCTACGACGCTAGCAGCCAGCTACAAAATCACCCCCGCTCAGCTGAGCGCAGCGATCACGCCCCAGACCAAGCTGTTTGTATTCAATTCGCCCTCCAATCCCACCGGCATGGTCTACAGCCCAGACGAGGTGCGGGCGTTGGCCGAAGTGGTAGTGAAGCATGATCTGCTGGTGGTGGCTGACGAAATCTACGAAAAGTGGCTCTATGACGGCGCGACGCATCTGAGCATGGGCGCAGTCAGCCCAGAAGTCTTTGAGCGCACCATTGTCAGCAGCGGCTTTGCCAAAACCTACGCGATGACGGGCTGGCGGATCGGCTTTCTGGCCGGAGCGCTGCCGCTGATTAAAGCCGCCACGATGGTGCAGGGGCACAGCACTTCAAATGTCTGCACCTTCGCCCAATATGGCGCAATTGCGGCCTACCGCGACTCGCAGGACTGCCTCCAGCCGATGCTGGCAGCCTTCACCGAGCGGCGTCAGGTGATTTTAGAATACATTAATGCGCTGCCGGGATTCACCTGCCCCACGCCGCAGGGCGCGTTCTATGTGCTGCCCAATATCAGCCAGCTCGGCATGAGTTCGCTTGACTTTTGCAGCAAGCTCCTAGATCAACACTATGTGGCCGCTATTCCGGGCGTCGCCTTTGGCGCAGATGACTGTATTCGGTTCTCCTATGCCACCAGCGTCGAGAACATTCATCTCGGCATGGAGCGGCTAAGTCAGTTTGTCAAGTCGTTGGCATGACTGATGACTTCATAAACTGACTCAGCCTCCTGATGATGGCTTGGCCTCTGTCTCTGACAAAATACTCAGCTTCACGCTTTGGCCATCTTCTAAAGGTTTGCTGCTGCGGATCACAAAGACTTCTCCCGCCTTTAGCCCTGATGTAATCTCGGCTTTGTTGTTTAGCGTTCTGCCCACCGTCACTGGACGAGCCATTACCTTAGCAGCTTCACCCGAACTATCTCCTGAATTATCACCCGAATTATCCTGCAAATTAGCCAGCACAAACAGCGCCGAATCTGAGCTTTCGGCAATGTTTAAGGCAGCTTCAGGCACGATGATCTGCTCTGCTGATTTTGCCGACTGAAACTGCACCCGCGCCAGCAAGCCGCTGCCAATTTGCCCGTCAGCGTTGGCAATCGTCACCTCAATGGGCACGAGCCTAGCCGTTGGATCTGCTGCGGGTGAAATCCGGGTGATCTGGCCGCGCAGCACCCGATTAGGAAAAGCGTCCAGCTTCACCTGTGCCGACTGCCCCACCCGCAGATCGCCCAACTCCAGCTCTGAGACCTGCACTGCTACCTTCACAGCGCTAAAATCTCCCAGCTTCAGCACCTCGTCGCCGGGGCGCAGCAGGTCGCCCGGTTCAACGGTTCTTTGCAACACCGCTCCAGATATCGGGGCGCTGAGGGCTGCAAAGGCTTCGCGGGCTTCAACTTCGTTCAGGGTGGCCTGCTGTGCCGTGACGCGCTTTTGGGCAGCCGTGACGCCTTGCTGACGGGTTCGCACCTGCTCTTGGGCTGAGTTGAGCTGCTGCTGCGCCGTGCGAGCCGCCGTCACTGACTGCTCCGCAGACTGCGCTGTGATTGCGCCCTGATTGGCTAGCGACTGTAGCCGGTTGGCGTCAGACTGCGCCTGCTGTAGCTCAACCCTGGCCTGCTCAACCTGAGCCTTGGTATCACTCACCTCGGCGTTCGCCTGCGCCACCTCTGACTCTAAGGCCGCTAGCTCAGCCCGCTCCTGATCTACCAACGCCAGCAGCAGCTGACTGTCTACCTGCCCCAGCACCTGCCCTTGACGCACTGGGTCGCCCAAATTAACCGCGAGATTGAGCAATCGGCCTTCGGTTTGGGCGCGTAGCGACACTTCACGGATTGGGGCAGTCGTGCCGGTATATTCGATTGCGGTTTCTAGGCTGCCGGTTGCGGCAACGGCAGTTTCCACAGCAGGGGGCAGCTTGGCTCGGTCGCGGCCAGATTCGGCAGGTGGAGGGGTGCAGCTGGTTAGAGCTAGCAGTCCAACCGTCGCCAGAATCAGCTGGTGAGGAGCAGAATAAAGCAGCCAACGAGGAGCAATCATCAGCAATGAGGCAGCTAGGTTTGCAGAGCGCTGTTACATTATCGGCAATTTTGTCCTGTTTGGGTTCTATCCCTGGTTTTAGCTGCTAGGCGGAGCCTGTAGTGCTTTGCCTCAGCGCAGCTGTAGAGCGTTGAGTTGCGGCTCGCTCAACAAACTAATTCAGCAAACTAATTCAGCAAACTAATTCAGCAAACTAAATTCAATGCTTGATTCGACGGCAGTGGCTTCAATCTCTTCAGCCCAAGAACTCTAGGACAGCCTCAACCACGCAGGTTGCTTCAGCCATCGTCATGGCTGCTCCCAGCGGCAGACGCACTAAGCGATCGCTAATATCTTCGGTTACTGAGAGATTGCCAGAGGTGCAGCCATATTGCAGGCCAGCTGGAGCGCTATGCAGCGGCACATAGTGAAAGGTGGACTGGATGCCCTGTTGCTTTAGATGCGCCATCAGCGCCGTGCGGACTTCCAGGCTTTCGGTCAGCAGATGGTAAATATGAGCGTTATGCTGGCAGTCTGCCGGAATGCTAGGGCGACGTAGGATTCCCCGCTGCTCTAGAGCGGCAAACGCCTGATGGTAATAGTTCCAAATCTCCATCCGCTGCTGAATGATGCAGTCTCCCTGCTCTAGCTGTGCCAGCAAGAAAGCGCAGATAATATCGCTGGGCAGGTAGGAAGAGCCTAGATCAACCCAGGTATATTTATCCACCTCGCCTCGGAAAAACTTGCTGCGGTTAGTGCCCTTCTCACGAATAATCTCAGCCCGCTCTAGCAAGGCCGAGTCGTTAATTACCAGTGCTCCGCCCTCACCGCTCACAATATTTTTGGTTTCGTGGAAGCTAAAGGCCGCCAGATGTCCCATACTGCCTACAGGCCGATTTTGGTAGGCCGAGAAAATACCCTGAGCCGCATCTTCAACCACCAGCAGATTGTGCTGGCGGGCAATCGCCATCAGGCTATCCATGTCGCAGCTGACGCCAGCATAGTGAACCGGCGCAATCACTTTGGTTCTGGGCGTAATTGCCGCCTCAACCTTCGATTCATCCAGATTCAGCGTATCGGGGCGAATATCGACAAAAACTGGCACTGCGCCCCGCAGCACAAAGGCATTTGCCGTTGAGACAAACGTATACGAGGGCATAATCACTTCATCCCCAGGCTGAAGATCGGCCAGCAGCGCCGCCATTTCTAAAGCTGCCGTGCAGGAATGCGTCATCAGCGTCGTTTTTGCCCCAATCTGCTGAGTGAGTAAAGCCTGACATTGCTGAGTGAAAAATCCATCTCCAGCCGTGCGTTTGCTGGTCAACGCCTGCCGAATATACTCCAACTCTCGTCCGGTGATCAGCGGATTGTTGAAGGGAATGCTGAGCTGAGCTGGGCTGGTGGCAGCAGAACGGGGTAATGCAGACTGAAGCTTGCTCTGACGATCTAGGCGCGAATCTGAAGGTGTATAAACCATGGGACGTTTGTAGTGAGTCGAAGATTTGGTATAGAGAAATCTAACAGTGGGAGTCTATCGGTATCTAATGGGGCTGCTCTATGGTTCACCCCATAGGACAGCTTGATCTTCCACAAAAAGCGCTGGAGCCGTGAATATACTGAAAAAACCGCTGAAAATTTGAGTCCTGTACCTTGATTACTTCGGAAAGACAATCTGCTGAGATCTGACTGCTCACATATGACGATGGATGTGAGAGGTAGTAGCCCAAGCCTGCTATATGTCATATTACGACTCAGTTAATGACTATTCCAGGCTTGTAAATCGGTCTTCGTTAAAACTAAATTTACCCATGAGTTTTTTGTAAAGGCTGTTACATTCTGAAATTAAACATGAAATACTAAAACTAGGTTAAGTTCAATAATCTGCTGCTTGGCAGAGGTTTGAGTTTTATACCTTGATAAGGATTGCCGCTGGAGCGTAATATTTGCTTGAAGCGCGCGCGATAGCTTGAGTCGAGCAGATGATTGCATCTATAGTTTATGTAGACAGGGTATTCCCTGTTCATGCCCCATCCGCTATAGCTAGCTAGTTGCCAGCCTGATTTTGACCTTGTTTAAAAACTGTTTTTGAGGATGATGACCTATGCGCTTCGTATTTTTAGTCGCAGATTATGAGCAGCGAAGCAGCGGATGGTGGAACCTTCATAGAGCAGCCATGACCATGCGACTCCGGTGGATGGACGGCTGGCTACGACGCAAGTTTTTTCGGGTGGATCAAGTGTTTGGCGGCACGCTCAACATAATGCGACATTGCGCTGTGGCGCGAGCTTGTGGCGCGGAGGCTGTGCTGGCTACCATGAGCGGCCAAGATACCTATGGCGAGAAGGGTGTCTCTGGGTTGCCCTACATTCGCTGGCAGGATCGCCGCCATGACGATATCTGTATTGTTCCAGATCTGATGAGTGACATTATTGATGAAGTTTCAGGCGTTGCCATTGCCTATTTGCAGGCTCCGATTTTTGTCAAAACTAATTTTGACTATCGCGATCCGCGCGTGCGACTCTGGACGGACTCGCCCTTCATGCTAGATATCTGTCGGCAAGTCTATGGCACTGAAAAGCCGATTCAGACTGTGCCCAATATTATTGATAACCTCGAATTCACGTTTATTCCCCAGTCAGAGCGCGAAGCAGGCTTGATTTTTGCCTTCCCGCGCAAAGAGCCGCAGTATATTGCTGATACGCAGCGGCACTATGCCGCAATGGGCGGTCAATATTGGCATTTTGAGCTAATTGACGGTATTTCAATCTATGAGCT
>CASBQH010000008.1 GCA_949127695.1 Synechococcales cyanobacterium PMM_0073 | reverse complement strand
GACGGCTTGTTCGACTTCGCTGGTGGCGGTTCACATGGCCAAACAAAGCCTGCTGAACGGCGAATGTGATCTGGTGCTGGCGGGTGGCGTGTCGGTGCATACGCCGCAGAAAGTAGGGCATCTGCATCAGGAAGGCATGATCCTGACGCCGGACGGGCACTGTCGAGCTTTTGACGCAGCAGCAGGCGGCACAATTTTTGGCAGCGGGGCGGGGCTAGTGCTGCTGAAGCGACTGGATCAGGCGATTGCGGCAGGCGATCGGATTTATGCCGTGATCAAAGGTTCAGCGATGGGGAATGACGGCGGCGAGAAAGTCGGCTATTTGGCTCCCAAAGCCGCAGGGCAGGCGACCGTCACGGATGAAGCTCTGGCGATAGCTGGGGTTGCTTCTGAGCAGATTGGCTATGTAGAAGCACATGGTACGGGTACAGCGCTGGGCGATCCAATTGAGATTGCTGGACTGACGCAAGCATTTCGGCTCAGCGGTCAGCGGCGGCAATATTGCCCGATTGGATCGGTAAAAACAAACTTGGGGCACTTAAATATAGCGTCGGGTATTGCTGGATTCATCAAGACAGCGCTCTGCCTTTATCACAAACAGATTCCGCCGAGCCTGCATTTCGAGCAGCCTAACCCACAGATCGATTTTGCAAACAGCCCGTTTTACGTCAATACAAAGCTCGTGAACTGGCAGTCAGAGCCGCGATATGCGGGCGTGAACTCACTGGGGATTGGCGGAACCAATGTGCATGTGGTGCTGGCCGAGGCTAAGTCGATTCAGTCAGAATCTAGCTTGCCAGATCATATTCTGACGCTTTCGGCCAAGACTGAAACCGCGCTGCAAGAATTAGTTCAGCAATATAGCCTATTCCTGAGCCAGCATCCCGAAACTTCGCTAGCCGATATCTGCTTTACAACCAACGTCGGGCGGGCACATTTCGAGCATCGCTGGGCAACTGTAGCGAGTTCAATTGAAGAGTTGCAGCAAAATCTCAAGCTATATACAAGCACAGCAAAATCTAATAGCTCTAAAATCGCTTTTCTATTCACAGGGCAAGGCTCGCAATATATCGGAATGGGGCGTGAACTCTACGAAAGCAATGCGTTATTTCGAGACAGGTTAGATCGCTGCGATCAGATCCTGCAATCCGAGCTAAGCGAATCGATTCTAGAGATAATCTGGGCTGGAGAAGCACTGGATCGAACTCGCTACACGCAGCCTGCTTTGTTTTGCATTGAGTATGCGCTAGCAGAGCTGTGGAGGAGCTGGGGCATCATGCCTGCGGTGGTGATGGGGCATAGCTTGGGCGAATATGTGGCGGCCTGCATTGCGGGCGTATTTAGCTTGGAGGATGCGCTGAAGTTGGTGGCAGCAAGGGCGAAGCTAATGCAGGCATTGCCAACTGGAATGATGGCTGCGATTACGGCTGACTCTATCAAGGTACAGCGATATATTGCTGCTGCAAATCTTACCAATCAAGTTAGCATTGCGGCCATCAACAGCCTAACCAATACGGTGATTTCCGGTTCGGTGGCCGCAGTACAGCAAATGCTGCTTGTTTTTGAGATGCAAAATATTTCAGCGCAGCCGCTGAATGTCTCCCATGCTTTTCACTCCGTCTGGATGGAGCCGATGTTAGCAGAGTTCCATCAGGTGGCTCAGACGGTTGAGTATGCGCTACCCCAGATCGAGATGATCGCAAACCTAACGGGAAAACTTGCGACCGATCAAATCGCCACGCCTGATTACTGGTGTCAGCATTTGCGGCAGCCCGTTCAATTTGCAAACGGAGCCGCGCTGCTGCAAGAACTTTGTCCAATCTGGATCGAGTGCGGCGCAAAGCCAACGCTAATCAATATGATTTTTGATGCGTCAGCGCTAATGCTGCCCAGCCTATCTCCCAAGCAATCTAACTGGCGTTCTCTGCTCGATAGTCTAGCCCAGCTTTATAATTATGGCATCTCAGTCAACTGGGATACTTTCCACCATTCTCGCTTCGCTCAAAAACCGCAGCGAGTCTCCCTGCCCATCTATCCGTTCCAGCGCCAGCGATATTGGCTAGAAGCGGCTCCACAATCTCCGCCAAGCGCGACTATCCATCCGCTGCTCCATCGACAAATTCGCTCACCGCTTCAAGAGACTATATTCCAAACTGAGCTTTCGGCCTATTCGCCAGCCTATTTGGCCGATCACCAAATTGGCGAACAGGTGATTTTTCCGGCTGCGGCTTTTGTGGAAATGGCGTTGGCCGCAGGTCAGGCAGTTCTAAAAACTTCCGACTTGAGCATAGAGGAACTGGCAATTGAGCAAGCGTTAGTTTTGACTGCCAATACGACGACAGTACAGCTTATCTTCAACCCAGATACAAATGCGTTTCAGATTTATAGTTCAAATGATTCAGAATCTTGGCAACTGCATGTCTCTGGAAAATTTGCGGCTACGGCCAATCATCATCCTTCGGTTGATCGAGCGAAATTACAAAAAATGTTTTTACGAGAACATTCTGCTGCGGAGCATTATAGACAGTGCCGCAATCAGGGGCTAAATTACGGCGCTAGCTTTAAGGCTGTACAGCATCTGTGGCATCGAGAAGGCGAGGCGTTAGGTAAACTGCAAATCCCAAATAGCAACGGCTATCATCTGCATCCAATTTTGCTTGACGCAGCCTTTCAGGTCATTTCTGCGGCTTTGCCAGAACACCTGCGCTCGAATCGCTACTTGCCTGTTGGTCTCAAAAAGCTAGATTTGCTGGCTGACTCGGCTGACTCATCTGAATGCTGGGCGCATGTGACGCTACAAACTGAACGAGCAGAGCAAATTACCGCCGACGTTCAAATTTTTGATCCCGCAGGCCATGTCATTACTGCAATCAATCAACTTCAGCTCAAGCAAACTCAGAGCGCTGCTTGGCAGGACTGGCTCTACAAACCAGAATGGCGACTACAGCCGCAGTTACAGCTAGACCTCCTGCCTGACGGTATCTGGATTATTTTTGCAGACCCGCAGGGCATTGGGGCAGGGCTGGCCGCAAAGCTAGAAGCATCCGGTCAAGTTTGTCATCTGGTATATCCGAGCGAAGTTTATCGAGAGCAAGATCGAATATTTTATCTGAATCCATCTCAGCCCGCCGACTTTGAGCAGATGCTGATCCAAATTGGGCCACAAGGCTCCCTGCGCGGTGTGATTCATCTCTGGAGCCTAGATACTCATAACCCCTGCGAATCTGCGCTGCATCTGCTTCAAGCGCTCACCCATGTTGTCTTGCCCCATCTGCCGCGCTGCTGGTTTATCACCTGTGGAGCGCAGGCAGCGGGCAGGCGTAGCGTCACCCAGCCTCACCAGGCTTGCCTTTGGGGGATGGGGCAAGTCATGGCCTTAGAGCATCCCGAATTCTCGCCCGTGCGAATTGATCTTGATCCAGAGCAACTTGATGCAGATCTGCTGTTTGCCGAGCTGCATCACGGCTCTGAAGATCAAATTGCCTTTGCCGCAGGACAGCGATATGTAGCGCGGCTTGTACCTGTCACCAATGCCACAGCAACCGGGCAGCGGCTCGAAATTTCGCAGCGGGGCAGTTTAGACCATCTGCGCTGGCAGGAAACACCACGTCGAACGCCCGCCCCAACCGAAGTAGAACTGCAAATCTACGCCGCCGGACTCAACTTTCGAGATGTACTGAACGCGCTCGATCTCTATCCGGGCGAGGCTGGACTACTAGGGCTAGAAGCCGCAGGCGAAGTGGTTGCCGTTGGCTCAGCGGTGCAGCACTTGCAGCGAGGCGATGCCGTGATTGCCATTGCCGCAGGCAGCTTGGGGCAGTTTGTCACCGTCGATGCGCGGCTGGTGGTTCGCAAGCCCGCTCAGCTCGATTTTGCCGCCGCCGCGACGCTGCCCACTGCTTTTTTAACCGCCCATTATGCGCTAATCGAACTAGCTCAGCTTAAGGCTGGTGAACGAGTTTTGATTCATGCCGCCGCAGGGGGTGTCGGGCAAGCGGCGATTCAGATGGCGCAGTCTGTCGGAGCCGAAATTTTCGCGACCGCTGCTCCAGCAAAATGGGAATTTTTGCGTTCACAGGGCGTTCAGCAGCTTTATAGCTCGCGTAGTCTTGACTTTGCCGCTGCGATTCAAAATGCAGGCGGCGTTGATGTTATTTTGAATAGCTTGTCGGGTGAATTTATCCCTCAGAGTTTATCGACCTTACGCCCAAACGGACGGCTGATTGAAATTGGCAAAACCGAAATTTTGTCGCCTGCTCAAGTCGCCGCGCTCAGAGCTGATGTCAGCTACGCCATCGTAGACTTGGTGCAGATCACGCAGCAGCGGCCTCAGCGCATTCAGACGATGCTGGCTCAGCTCTTGCCGCAATTTGAGTCGGGTCAGCTTCAGCCCTTACCCATCACCCAATTTCCAGCCGCGCAGGCTGTTGCGGCCTTTCGACAGATGCAGCAGGCCAAGCATATCGGCAAAATTGTGCTGGAAATAGATGGCGCTACTCCCCCAACGGCAAACTTTAAAGCGGTTCGAGCTGAGGCTTGTTATTTGATTACAGGCGGCTGGGGTGTGCTAGGGTTGGCGCTCGCTGAATGGCTGATTGGTCAGGGTGCAAAGCAGCTAATTTTGGTCGGGCGGAGTTTGCCCAGCGAGCGAGCAGCTACCAAAATTGCTGCACTTCAGCAAGCCGGAGCGCAGGTTGAAATCATTCAAGCTGATGTTGCCAATTTTGAGCAAATGGCCTCGCTGTTTAATTCGCATCCAGTTCACGCCATCTTTCACGCTGCCGGAATGCTAGAGGATGCAACCTTACAGAACTTGACTTGGAAACACTTTGAGTCAGTAATGTCAGCGAAAGTTGAAGGCGCTTGGAACCTGCATTGGCTCACCCAAGCCAAAGCGCTCGATCACTTCGTACTATTCTCCTCAGCCGCCTCACTAATTGGCGCTCGCGGGCAGGCCAACTATGCGGCTGCCAACGCCTTTTTAGATGCGCTCGCTCACTACCGACAGGCCAATGGCTCACCCAGCCTCAGCGTCAACTGGGGCGCTTGGGCGGGCGAAGGCATGGCCGCTCAGCTCCAGCTTGATGCTGGCATGACGGCCATTGCGCCTGCTCAGGGGCTAGAGATTTTGGGCTATTTACTGCAACAGCCGCAGCCGCAAGTTGGCGTACTGCCGATCGACTGGCGCAAATGGCAGAGTCCAGATCTCCCGTTCTTTGCTGAATTTCATCAGGCTGAGTCACCGTCTCAAAGCTTTTTACAGCAGCTACGAGCCACGCCTGCGACAGCGCAATTTGGATTGCTGCTCGATCATCTCAGCCAGCAGATTAGCAAAATTTTGGGCATCAGCACCGCGCTCGATCCGCAGCAGGGCTTATCAGAACTCGGCATGGATTCACTCACTGCCGTCGAACTCCGCAACCTGCTGCAAAAAACCTTCGACTGTCGGCTCTCCTCAACGCTGCTGTTTGATCACCCGACGCTAACAGCCTTGGCAAATTATCTGCTGCAAACGCTGGGCTTAACCACCGAGCAACCCCCACCTTCAGCCTCCGAGCTGATTCAACAGCTTTCCGAGACTGAAGCAGAAGCGCTGCTCATACAGGAGCTAGAGCAGCTGAGCGAATAGCGCTGAGCCAATCCTCGAACCGCCGTCTCAGCTGAGGCTAGGCTCAGCCATTGGGCTGCATAGCTCAATCAACACGCCGTCCAAGTCGCGCAGATAGGCCACTGTCTGCCCCCAAGGCTTAATTTTGGGTTCGGCCACTGCCACTGCGCCCGTCTCGACCGCATGAGCAAAAGCCGCAGGCACATCATCGCAAACCAGACCAATTTCAATGCCGGCAGGCGGCTGCGTCAGGTGATTTTCCCGGTACGGTTCCGGCAAATTTGACTGCGCCAGCTCATTGTTGGCAAAAGCCAGCGTTGTTGCGCCCGTCTCTAGCTCAGCATATTGACCGCTTTGGTGAATAAACCGTCGCTCTAAGCCAAAGGCCAGCTCATAAAACTGCACCGCCTCCGCCACATCCTGGACATAGAGAATCGTGTAGCCAAATTTCATTGCAGGTTCTCCCAACATAGCCTGCTGAGAATAGTACAGCTGCTCTGCCAAGTCAAGGTCGCGCCAGTCCAGATCGCGTCAAGCAGCGCTAGGATCTAAACCAAGCATCCACCGCGCCCTAATTCATGTCTGACTCATCTGCTTCTGACTCATCTCCCTCTGACTTATTTCTACCGCTGCATAGCCAAAACCCCCAGGCTCGCTTCTCTGACCGTGCCGAAGACTACGCCAAATATCGCCCCAGCTATCCAGTCGCAGCGATCAGCGCCATGCTAGCAGAACTGGGCGATCCGGCTGAGCTAACCGCCGCTGATCTGGGAGCCGGAACCGGAATTGCCAGCCGCCTAGTGGCCAGTCAGGGCGTCAGAGTGATTGCCATTGAACCGAATGCAGCCATGCGCTCTGCCGCCCAGCCCCACCCAAACGTGGAGTTTCGCGCCGGAACCGCTGAACAAACCGGACTAGAAGCGCCAGTAGATCTGGTATTCTGCACCCAGGCGTTTCACTGGTTTGAGCCAGTTGCCGCCCTGGCCGAGTTTCACCGGATCTTGCAGCCCGGAGGCCGAGTAGCGCTAATCTGGAATGACCGCGACCGCGAAGATGAGTTCACCAATCAATACACCGAAGTGATCCGCCAGGTGAGCGACCCGCGCTATATTGAACGGCTAGATCGCAAAGCCGCCGATGCCCAGTCGCTCCAGCAAAGCCAGCTGTTTGAAAACTACCGGGCAGAGCGCTTTGCCAACGAGCATCCGCTTGATCGGGCTGGATTAGTCGGAGTGGCGCTGAGCGCTTCCTATGTGCCCAAATCCGGCGCAGCCTATCAGCAGCTCGTCAGCGGACTCCAGGCGCTCTATGACCGCTGGCAGGGCGAAGTGCGGCTAGCCTACCAGACGCATCTGTTTTTGGCCGAGGCTAAGCCAGCCTAATCTCGATACACTGGCATTGTCTGCACTTCTGAACTAATGCGGCTCGCAGCTTTGTCTATGCCAAACTGGACTGGAACACTATTGGCGCTGTTGGCGGCATTATCGGGATGCTTTGCTCCAGCCGCAGCCGCTGAACCAGAGATTGCGCCAGATCCCGCCCTGCCCGCAGATAGCCCGGTGCTGGAACGCTGGCAGCAGCAGGTGCCCGATGTTCTCGCTGAAATTCGGCATGACCCCAGCTTTCGGACAAGGCTGCGGGCGGGCTACTCGCAGTTTTTAGAGGACTCGCAGGCTGGGTTTAATCTGGGCATTGAAGATCTGTTGATTGGGCGCACGGGGCTGACGGTCAGCGGCAGCTATCAGGGCAGCTTTGACGGCGAGCTTGCCACCTATGGCGGCGATCTGCACTACTATGTTTTGCCGCTGGGCAGTCGGGTTAATTTGGCTCCGGTGCTGGGCTATCGGCAGGTGGATACAGGCCACGACCATACAAACGGCGTGAACGTTGGCGCTAGAGTCCGGTTTGTGCCTTCGCGGACTGGGGCAGCAGATATTACCTTGACGCAAAGCTGGGTAGCACCGGGCAGCCGCGAGGAGGTAGGCATTAGCAGCCTTTCGGTCGGCTATGCCGTGACGCGAGATCTGCGAATCTCCACTGACCTAGAGCGCCAAAATGCGCCGAGCCGCAAAGAGAGCCGTGTGGCAGTTGTGCTGGAATGGATGCCGTTTGAATAGTTTGAGTAGTTGAGTCACTTCCAAGGATTAAACAATGCTGCAATTTCAGCCGCCCGGTTTTGGGCAGCAGGTGATCAAAACTTCGCTGGGCGTGATGGTTTACTATGAACCGCTAGATGCCTGTGGCGGTCAGCCGCTGGTATTTCTGCACAGCTTAGGCGGCGGCTCCTCAGCCTACGAATGGTCAAAAGTCTATCCGGCTTTTACCGCAGACTACCGGGTGATTGCGCCCGATCTGATTGGCTGGGGACAGTCTACCCACCCAGCGCGCGACTACCGCCCCGCCGACTATTTCACCCTGCTCAGCGAGCTGCTGGACTGGCTGGGCGAGCCAGCAGTGGTGGTCGCCTCGTCGTTGACCGCAGGGCTGACGATTCGGCTGGCGATTCAGCGACCAGAGCTTTTCCAGCAGCTGTTTCTGGTAGCTCCCTCCGGCTATGGCGACTTCGGCCTCGACTATGCTCAAAATATTGCCGCCAGACTGGCCGGAATTCCGGGCTTAGACCGGCTAATCTATCAGCTGGGAGCCGCCAACGAGCTGGCCGTCCGCAATTTTCTAGAGCAGTTTTTGTTTGCCGACCGCCGCCGCCTCATGCCCGAAACGGTCGATGCCTATTTAGCCTCGGCGCTGCAGTTTAACGCCGAATATGCGGCGCTGGCTTCGCTCAGGGGCGATCTCTGCTTTGACTTGGCGCTGTACTTAGCCGAGCTGCGCGTCCCCACTCGCTTTGTTTGGGGCGAGCAGGCGCGGTTTAGCAGCCCAGAAACCGGCAAAAGGCTGGCAGCCTTAAACCCGGAATTTATTCAGCCAGTGCAGATCATTCCGGAGGCGGGCGTCTTGCCCCATTTGGAGCTGCCCGCCTCGGTGATTGGCCTACTTCAGGCTGCGCTTAAGGCTGAAGCTTAAGCGCTTATCTGAGGCACTTATCTAAGGCACTTATCTTAGGCACTGATTGTGGTGGTCTTGTAGAGGTTCTGCCGCACAGCCACCAAGCCCGTGATCAGCCGATCGATTTCCTCGCGGGTATGTAGCGCGTTGGCCGTAATCCGCAGGCGGGGCTTAGCGATAAACCAGATTGGCGAGACCCAAATGCCATGCTCGTTCATCAGCTCGCGGGCAAAGTCCTTCGGGTTGACCTCTTCTAATAGCACCGGCACGACGTTGGTTTCGCCCAACGCTTCAAACCCCTGCTCAGCCAGCCGCGAGCGCAGATAGCGCGTATTCTCCTGCAATCGCTGCACCAGCTCCGGATGTCGCCGCACCTGACGAATGCTTTCTAATGCGGCTGCCGTCAGCGGCGGAGCCAGCGAGCAGGTGCCAATTGAAGTGGGCGAGACGTTGAGCAAGGGCTTCAGCTCGGCCACATGCGTGCTAATCGCCGCTCCCACCGAAGCCCCAAACTTGGAGAAAGTGGTCATAATCAGCGGGATGACTCCCCGATCAATCGCATACTGCGGCGTGATGCCAAAATGCTCGTAGATGCCGCGTCCAGTTGCGCCCAATGCGCCCGTGGCATGAGCCTCATCCATCACCAGCGTGCTGCCGGGATAGTTGGAGAGAATTTCGATCATTTCCGGCAGCGGAGCCGTATCGCCGTCCATGGAGAATACGGCATCTGAAACCACCATGATCCGGTCATCGGGGCGAACGTAGCGCTGGAGCTTGCGCGCCAGATTGTCCATGTCGCAGTGGCGGTAAGGCACCACCCGCACGCGCGGGCTATGGCCAAACATTTTGCCAGAGCGGGTTTTGGAGTTGGCCAGCGCCGAGACAATGCAGCCGTGATTTAGAATATCGGTCAGGATTAGCGTTTCGCGGTCATGCTTAAAGCCCGGTACGGGAATCGCCAGATGGCAAAAGGCATCCATCAGCGCCTGCATTGCCATCCAGGCATTTAAAAACAGCTGCGTATGCTCCAGATGCTTAAAGGCTGAAATCTCGGCTTCAAGCTGCTGGTGCAGACCAATCCGACCGCTGAGCACGGAAGTTGAGCTATTTGAGGTGCCGTAATTTAAGATGGCGTCGATGGCGGCCTGCTGCACGGCTCGGTTTTGGGTTAGTCCCAAGACATCGTTGGTGCAAAAGGTCAGCGCCGTGCGACGAACGCCAGTTTCGGCTTCTTCAATTTCGACCCGGTTGCCGTCCTTCTTGCCATGACAGATATACTCGTCGGGGTCTAGCCCACTTTCATACCAGCGCTGAACATATTCTTTGACAACTTGCACGGTTTAAACTCCCCTCACCTTAGTTTGGCCGCTGATTGCCCGCAGTTTGCAGATGCTCTGGACTGTGATAGCTCTAAACTGTGACAGCTCCAAAACTGGCTCAGCGGCTGTAGAGGCAAATCTACAGGTTTGAGGCAATCTGCAAACAACAGGCGTAAACATGGCATAGACAAAAATTACTTATCAATCTGTCACAAGCGCACTCACTGTAAATCGCCGATTGGTACAGTTGAGCCACAGTCACATTCATAACAGTCACATTCACGGCAGTCACATTCACGGCAGTCACATTTCCAACAGGCACACCCACGCCAGATTGCTCTAGCCGCTGACGCCATTACAGCAACTCCTGTCTAGATTCACTCGCCTTAGATTCTGATCCAACGGCTGAAAGTGGCATTCCCGACAGCAAGCGCTCTAGTTGCCCAGATCCTGGCTGACCAAATTCTGACTGACCAAATTCCGGCTGACCAGACTCCAGTTGACTAGACTCCAGTTGACTAGATTGTTGCACAAATTGTTCGTACTGCCTGACGATCACCCGCTGTAGCGCCAGAATCGCCGGGTTAACCTCGGTATAGCGTCGGTTGGGGTTTTGTCGATAGGTCTGCTGCTCGCTTTCCATCATCTCCACATCCTGCCCTAAAAACGGCATGAACAGCAATCGCCGCACCAGCGGCACAAAAACCGGCTTAATCGCCGACTTTAGCCAGCTGGGTAGCCGCACCTTCGGCAAAAACAGCAGGCTAAACGAACGGGTTTCAGTTGGACTCACCGGCAGCCGCATCAAGTAAAGCGAGGAGACGCCCTCCATGGTGCTGTGGTAATGCGGATACTGGTAGTGAATCTCCACCTTGCGGGTGGTGATGCCCTCTGCATTGGTACTCAATCCCAAAAATTTGGTAAATTTGCCGCGATAGGATACTTGATACTTGGCCTCAACCGAGCAGTCGGTTTGCGCCAGCTTCAGCAGCACCGGGTCAAACCAGCCCTGCAAATTCTTGTGCAGAAAGCCGTGAAACACATCCATCGTGTTTTCGTTGCTAATTGAAAAATGCGACTTAAATAGCCCCGTAATTGGAATTACCAGGCAGTTGGGGTCAGCATATTCAGGGACTTCAGGCAGCTGAGCCGCAGCTGCCAGCGCCGGATCGCCCGGAAAAACCCAGACAATGCCGTAGCGCTCGGTGGTGGGATAGCTGCGAGCTTGGGCGCAGGGCAACTTCTGATCAGGCGGGAAATAGGGAATGTTGACACATTCGCCGCTAGGGGCAAACTCCCAGCCGTGATAGGGGCAAACTAGCCGATCCTGCCTGACTTCGCCCCGATGCAGCTCAATTCCCTTATGGGGGCAGGCATTTTCGAGCCCGTGAGCTTGGCCAGCGGCATCTCGGTAAACCGCAATCGACTGCTGCCAGAGCGTCACAGGCTGCACCTGCCCCGGCTTGAGCCGATCAGCCCAGACCACCGGATACCAGTAGTTGGGGTTAATGCCGACCTCGCGCACCCGATTCTGAACGATCTGTCCTTTTAGCGCTGTCGCTAGTTCCATATGATTCAACAATTCCAACCTATCCAACAATGCTCCAACTTCAACCCGAAAAGCTATGAAACTCAGCCCCCATAAAAACTATTAGTAAAGTTAGAGCCAACCCTTTGCCATCAGCCGATCAGGGTATCTTACCGTAGGTAGCTACTCAGACAGCTACTGTAGCAACTGTCTACCAAATCTAGCCAATCTGCGCTGGGGACTGCCAGACTAGGAGACTATCATAAGTTTTCTGGGCGTTGGGGCAATTCCTCGCTGGTGATCTCTTGCTGTTTCTAGAGTTTGCAGCCCAACTCCGGCATTTTCGCGTCTTTCTAAGCATCGCTAACTAAGTATGGCTAACCTCCTCCTTCCCATCGTGCAGGCTTATGCCCGCTATGCCAAAGCCAATTTTGTCCGCAAAACGCAGCAGCCGCTGCAAACCCAGGCGCGGTTTTTGCAAAAGCTGCTGCGCGTCCAGCAAGAGACCGAACTCGGCAAAACCTTTGGCCTCAGCGAGATCCGCAGCATCGACCAATTCCGCGAGCGCGTACCCATCCTGCCCTACAGCAGCTATGAGCCTTACACTGACCGAGTGGCCTTGGGCGAACCCAACGTGCTCAACGCCGATCCGGTAATCTACATCAACCTGACCAGCGGCTCCACCGGCAAGCAAAAAATGGTGCCCGTCACCCAGCGGTTTAAGGCTTCGCTGAGCCGAGCCAACGCCACGGCGCTCGGCTTTTTCCTCGAGGTATTTCCGCGCTATGCCGCCCAGCACCCGGAGCGATGGCTGGAGTTTGGCAAAATTGTCTCGACTAACTCGATCCGGCTCCAGGGAACCACCGAGGGCGGCATCGAATATGGCCCCGTCACCGCAGGCAGCTTTCGGATGAATCGCCGGCTCTGCCAGCAGGCGTTTGCCCAGCCGCTGGACGCAATGGAAGTCGCCGACGGGGTGAGCCGCCACTACCTCTGCCTGCTGTTTAGCCTGGTGAATCCGCAGGTGCGCGGCATCGTCGCCAATTTCCCGATGCTGATGCTGCGGACTTGCCAGTATCTGGACAAATACGCCGAGTCGCTGATTCAAGATATTGCCACCGGGCAGTTTGCCGACTGGCTGACCGTTGAGCCAGCCCTGAAAGCCCAGCTGGCCGCAGACTGGCGCGCCAACCCCAAACGTGCCGCCGAACTGCGGCAGGTGCTAGAGACTGAAGGCAGGCTGACGCCCTACAATGCCTGGAAACAGCTGTCGCTAATTGGCACAGCGCTGGGCGGCACCTCTGACTTTTATCTGAAGCGCTTCCCCAATTACTTTGGCGATCTGCCGGTGTTTGGCGGCGTTTACGGCACGGCTGAGGCCAACTTTGGGGTTTGCTACGAGCTGAACCAGGAGGGCTGCATTCTGGCGATTGAGAGCGGCTTCTATGAGTTTGTGCCGCCTGAGCAGTGGGAAGAATCGCAGCCCAAAACCCTGCTGCCGACTGAGGTAAAAGTGGGCGAGCAGTACCGGATTTTGCTCAGCAGCTACAGCGGCTTCTATCGCTACGACATTGGCGATGTGGTGGAAGTGACGGGCTTTTTCGGCCAGACGCCAATTATTGTGTTTCGGCATCGGCGCGGCGGGTTGCTCTCATCCACCACCGAAAAAACCACCGAATATCACCTGACCCAAACAATGCGGGCGCTCCAGCAGGAGTTTGGGATTTTGCTAGATGACTTCTGCGTTACGCTCTCGGAGCAAGAGTTTCCGGCGCATTATCTGGTGAATATTGAGCTGGCAGCTGGCCAACGCCTAGAGAATCCGGCAGTGTTTTTGGCGCGGTTTGACCAAGCGCTGGGCGAATTTAACGACCAGTATCGGATGGTGCGCCAAGATGCCGTGCCGCCGCCCCGGCTGCGGCTGCTGGCTCCCGGCAGCTTCACGGTCGTCAAGCAGCGACTGCTCCAGCGCGGTACTTCTGAATCGCAGCTGAAGCTGCCGCACCTGAGCGAAGACCGCAACTTTTTGGCAGGCACAACCGTTGAGCAGGAGATCAGGCTGCCGCTGGATCTGGCGGTGCAGAGCTAGGGTTGCCCAGCAATCTGGCAAAAACCCCGCTGCTGCTTCAGAATGAAGGCAGATCTAGAGCGAGGAAGATTATGCGACTACTACATACCATGCTGCGCGTCGGCAACCTAGACGAATCGCTAAAGTTTTACTGCGAGCTGCTGGGGATGAAGCTACTGCGCCGCAAAGACTATCCCGGCGGCGAATTTACCCTGGCCTTTGTCGGCTACGGCGACGAGTCTGACCATGCCGTGCTCGAACTCACCTACAACTGGGGCACTGAGCGCTACGAGCTAGGCGATGCCTACGGCCATATCGCCATTGGCGTGGACGATATCTACCAAACCTGCGAGCAGATCAAGGCGCAGGGCGGCAAAGTCACCCGCGAACCTGGCCCAATGAAGCATGGCAGCACCGTGATTGCCTTTGTCGAAGATCCCAACGGCTACAAGGTAGAGCTGATTCAGGCCAAGCCGCAAGCTGCTGCTGCCACCGAAACCAAGCAAACCGCTGCCGTTTAGCGCCATCGCAGCCGCGCTAATTTTCTTAACAAAACTACATAATTGATTAGAATGGGTTAAACACCCTCCTCAGTCATTCACTCATCCATGCCACTAAAGCTGCCCCAATCTCGCCTGCCCTTTGCCCTGCTGCTAATCGCCCCATTTTTCCTCTGGGGGACGGCAATGGTGGCGATGAAGGGGACGCTGGCTCACACCACGCCGCTGTTTATGGCCGGGGTAAGGCTGTTTCCGGCGGGGCTGCTGGTTTTGCTGGTGGCCTTTAGCCTGAACCGACCGCAGCCGCAGGGCTGGAAGGCTTGGGGCTGGATTACCCTGTTTGCCCTAGTAGACGGCAGTTTGTTTCAAGGCTTTTTGGCCGAGGGCTTGCAGCGCACCGGCGCAGGCTTAGGGTCAGTGATGATTGACTCGCAGCCGCTGGCCGTGGCGCTGATGGCCAGACTGCTGTTTGGTGAGCAGGTGGGGCTATGGGGCTGGCTCGGTCTAGGGTTTGGCATTCTGGGCATTAGCCTGCTGGGGATTTCGCCAGACTGGCTGCTCGCGGCTTGGCAAGAGGGCATCACGGTTGGGCTGCCCGCTGCCGATTTTTGGACAGGACTCTTTCAAAACGGACAGTGGCTGATGCTGCTGGCGGCGCTCTCCATGGCCACCGGAACCGTGATGGTACGCTATGTCTGCCGCTATGCCGACCCGGTTGCGGCCACGGGCTGGCATATGGTCATTGGCGGTCTGCCGCTGTTTTTGGGCTCGGCTCTCTGGGAAAGCAACCCCTGGCAAAATCTGGACTGGGTAGACTGGATGGCGCTCTCTTACTCGACGGTATTTGGCAGCGCCTTGGCCTACGGCTTATTTTTCTACTTTGCCTCTAGCGGCAATTTGACCAGCTTTAGCTCGCTGACTTTTTTGACGCCGATCTTTGCACTGCTGTTTGGCAATTTGTTTCTCTCAGAGGTCTTGGAGCCGCTGCAATGGGCGGGCGTTGGCCTCACGCTAATCAGCATTTATTTGATCAATCAGCGCGAGCAAATTGGCCAAAAGCTGGCCGAGCTAGGCTGGAATTCAGCTAATTCGGCTGCCGATCCGGTTGCGGTGCTGCAAGCTGAGGTGGATTCAGATCCCTCTAGCTAGTTTGCGGGTCTGGCTAATTTGCGAACTGATGCAAGGCTAACGCCGCAATCGCAGCCATCTGGAGCAGAGCAGTTTAAAATCAGGTTGTTCCTTGCAGGTGCAGCTTGCAGCATTTGGGCGCTCTATGGTTGTTAGGTCAATATTGGCGGCTGGTCTGGTTATCTTTGCGGCGCTGCCCGTGAGCGGAGCTATTGTGAGTCAGGCGACTAGCCCTGATAGCCCAGCCAAAACCGCAGCGCCTGCCAGTTCATCTGCCAGCCCATCTGCCAGCCCATCGGTCAGTCAGCCAGCGCTTAACCCCTGGTGGCTGCTGCTAGGCTTGCCGCTAGGCGGCACAGCGCTGCTCTATTGGAAACGCCAGAGGAGTCGGGTCGCTGCGGCTCTACCCGACAGCCTGCCCGACAGTCCAACTGCCGAGCCAGAACCTAAGGCTGAACCTGAGCTTGCGGTCTCAACCGCCTCATCCAGCGCAGCTGTCACCATCACCCACACCGCCACCCGCCTCGCCAAAATTGATATTGTCGAAGCGCTGGTAAATGACCTCCAAAGCCCAGATATCGCCCAGCGCCGCAAGGCCATTTGGGAGCTGGGGCAATCGGGCGATTCGCGAGCCGTGCAGCCGCTGGTGGATCTGCTGATGGATGCTGATTCACAGCAGCGCAGCCTGATTTTGGGCGCAGTTTCAGAAATTAATGCTCGCAGCCTCAAGCCCATGAACCGAGCGCTGATGCTGGCCTTGCAAGACCAAAGCCCAGACGTGCGGCGCAATGCCATCCGAGACGTAACGCGAATCTATGAGCTGATGACCCAGGTGAGCCAGCTCCTGCAATATGCCGCCAGCGACAGCGACCATGAGGTGCAAGAAACCGCGCATTGGGCCTTGAGTCAGCTCAACCGGATGCAGAGCGCGACACAAATTAGCTCCGCCAGTCTGCCGGAGCTAAGTCGCCCTGAACCGCCTGCTCTAGATAGCGCTGAGTAGCCCAATATTGCTCAACTACTCCCAGTTAGACCTTCTGCTCTCTCGCTTTTTTAAGGAGGCCAGCATTTGCTGCCGTACCGCAGTCGCCCAAGCGTCGAAGTTAAAGCGCTCGGCATTCCGAGAAAAGTCAATGACAGCCAGATGCTGCCGCTCTTCTACCTGCGTTTGATTGCTTACCATCTGTTTTAAGAGAATTATTAAAGCGATAACCTTCCCTAGTGTGACTCAATTTGAGAGCCTAATGTATACCGTATTAAACATATTTGAGATACTTAATGCAGAGCTTACAGAGAATCGATGCAAAAAATACATTAGCTCAAAACTGAATGCGTTTTTTTATGCTAACAATTCAATTCTTGCAATCGCTTGGTGATCTAGGACACAATTGCCGCTAGAACATCAGTTCTAGGGAATTGCAGGCGCAGGCTTTTGAGCATCACGCGGTGCCGGACTGCCGAAATTAAATGGCTCCGGTGCAGATCGAGTCGAGCCGGGATCTGCCGGAAAAACTGGGGAGGAGTTGCCAGGATTGCTCAGGCCGGGGCTGTTTAATCCGGGATTATTCAAACCGGGATTGAGGCTAGGGCTATTCAGGCCGGGATTATTGAAGCTGGGGCTATTCAGGCCAGGATTATTCAGGCCGGGAGAAGCATTAGTTGAAGGCAAGACGCTTTCCCCCGGCAAGGTAGCCAAGGCCACCCGATCACCGCCCGCCGCCCGCAGCAGATCTAGCGTTTCCACCACGTCGTTGTAGCTAGACGAACGCGACGCATAAAGCACCATCATTCCTTCTGGGTTCTGCTGCCGAAAGGCCGTAATCGCCTGCAAGAGCTGGTCATTTGACACGGGCGATTTCTCGACATACTTTTGGCCAATCGCATCGACGCTGACAATCAAGATTTGCCGCAGCTGAGTTGTGCCGCTAGAAGCAGTGGGCAGATCGACGTTGATCGCGGCCTGTCGCGTCAGGGTGACTGCCGCCAAAATAAAGAAAGTCAGAATGCAGAAGATCACGTCGATTAACGGAATGATCTCGATCCGCACATCTGGCTCAGTCGATTCGTAGTCAAGTTTCATGCAGGTTCCTCAGGGCAGTGGCAGTTCGAGTTAAACAGGCGGTTCAAAGTCAGCAGCCTTGCCGTCAGTCACAGGCATTGAAGGCGATGATGGCGGCGCTGATGACTGCGATGCCCGCCGCTGCGAACGCACCAAGCCCTTGCGGTAAAGCAGCTCCAGCTCATTGCCCGACTGCCGAAACGGCCAAGCTGTTTCGGCAGTCGGGCAATGAGCTGGAGCTGCTTTACCG
>CASBQH010000007.1 GCA_949127695.1 Synechococcales cyanobacterium PMM_0073 | reverse complement strand
GATTTAGCCAGCGCCATGTCTTTACTGTCCAGCTCAGCCAGCCACCGCCTCAGCCAGCAGATCCAGTTCATTTTAGAAATCGACCGCCTGAAGCATATTCTGCGGCAAACGCTGCTGATCGACGGTTCGCGGCGCGAGAACAGCGCTGAGCATTCCTGGCATCTGGCAATGATGGCGATGGTGCTGGCTGAATATGCGCCGCCGGGAGCCGAGATTGCCCAAGCGCTGAAGATGCTGCTGCTGCATGACCTGGTAGAAATCGACGCAGGTGACACCTTTTGCTATGATGCCGCCGCCCATCACGACAAGGCGGCACGCGAGCAGCAGGCGGCTGAGCGAATTTTTGGCCTGCTGCCGCCCGACCAAACCGCCGAACTGCGGCAGCTCTGGGATGAATTTGAGACTAGAGCCAGCGCCACCGCTCAGTTTGCCGCCGCGCTCGACCGACTTCAGCCCATGCTGCATAATCAGCAGACTCAAGGCGGCACCTGGAAGCAGCACCATATTAGTCATGCTCAGGTGATGCAGCGTGTCGCACCGATTCAAGCAGGCGCACCGGATCTTTGGCCGTTTGTGCAGCAGGTGATTGAGGACTGCATTGCGGCAGGATATTTGATAGATAAAGCTAAAGAAAATATTTAAGCGTAAAAGTTGGGGCGATGTTGGATGAAACCCCGGAATTCTTCTATCTAAATGATTGAGATCCATCTAAGATATGCCCTCGACAGGCTGAATTATGAGAAACGGCCTTGTCGCGACTGGCATAGAAATTTCCGCATGGGTACAAGTGATATCTCTCTATGTCAAAAATCAGTGGATTGGCTGTATTGATTGCCAGGAAAGGTTTTGAGGCGATATTTGGCAGGCTGGTCTAGGTAGTTCTCTTAAGCTTGAACATAGAGTTTTTTGTATTTACTTATCGAGTTTATTAGATTTTTCTTTATGAATAATGGTTTCGCCTATAGACTAAATGTGATGGAAGGCAGTAGTCTTACATTATCGACATGATTCAACTCATTTAATCAGTGAGAAAAGTCAATGTTGACCATTACCTCCAGCCAATGCTAATTCGTAGAGCAACGTTTAATTAACCGTTAAACGAATGCCTTGCGAGACTATATTCTAGATATTTGCGTATTCTCGCATTTATCTCTGAATCATTTTCACTGTCGCTCTGTTGTCTTTTACCAGCCCTTCTGGACTGAAAGGTTTTAGGGGAAATTTTCAACACCTATATTCGGGTTTAATCGCTGTGCTTTAGGAGGCATTCATGTCTGATTTTTCTGGATTGACTCGGCGTCGTTTTTTAGTTACCGCAGGTGTGTCAGCAGCGGCTTCAGTTGCGCTCAAAGGCTGCATGGGCAACCCACCTGAGCCGACTTCAAACACCGGCACCAGCGCCTCGCCCAATGCGCCAGCCGCTAGCCCAGTTACGGCTGCCGACGCGCCCGAAGTCACCACAATCAAGCTGGGCTACATTCCAATTGTGGAATCTGCACCCTTGATTATTGCCAAAGAGAAAGGCTTTTTTGACAAATATGGGATGACGGGCGTAGAAGTCTCGAAGCAAGCCAACTGGGCTTCAGCCAGAGACAACGTGACGATTGGCTCTGCTGGCGGCGGCATTGACGGCGGACAGTGGCAAATGCCCATGCCCCATCTAATCAGCGAGGGCGTGATTACCAACGGCAAGAAAGTGCCGATGTATGTGCTGGCTCAGCTTGTCACCCAAGGCAACGGTATTGCTGTCTCAGGCATTCACGATGGCAAGGGGCTAAAGCTCGATCTTTCAGGGGCAGCGGACTACATCAAGAACTTTCAGAGTACGAATGGGCGCAAGTTTAAGGCAGCTCACACCTTTCCGCATGTTAACCAAGACTTTTGGATTCGCTACTGGTTTGCCGCAGGTGGGGTGAATCCAGGTACCGACATTGACCTCTTAGCGGTGCCGTCAGCTGAAACCGTTCAGGGAATGCGGAATGGTACGATGGATGCCTTCAGCACCGGCGATCCCTGGCCCTATCGGATTGTGGCAGATAAAATTGGCTTTATGGCGGCGCTAACCGAGGAGATTTGGCCATTTCACCCAGAGGAATATCTGGCCGTGCGGGCTGACTGGGTAGATGCGAATCCGAAGGCAACCAAGGCGCTGCTCAAAGCAGTGATGGAAGCGCAGCAGTGGTGTGACAAGCCAGAGAATCGGGCGGAGCTGGTGCAGATTGTTTCTGCGCGCAATTACTTCAACGTACCGGTGGCTATCTTAACGCCGCCCTATGAAGGCAAGTACACGATGGGCGATGGTAAAGCAGCCATCAATGACTTCAATGCTGGCCCGCTCTACTGGAAAGATCCGCGTGGGACTGTCTCTTACCCGTACAAGAGCCATGACCTGTGGTTCCTTACAGAGTCGGTGCGCTGGGGCTTTCCGCTGGGTGACATGAAGGATTTTGACGCGATTCAGAAAGTGATTGACAAGGTGAATCGCGAAGATCTCTGGCGTGAAGCAGCAACAGAGGCAGGCTTCTCTGATATCCCCACTGAAACATCTCGCGGTGTCGAGACCTTCTTTGATGGCATCAAGTTCGATCCCAAGAATCCTCAAGGCTATCTTGACAGCCAGAAGATTAAGAAGGCTTGAGCAGCCTCTGAGTTTAAAGTTTAATTCCCCCTTCCCTAGGGGGAGCTAAACAGCGCAGATCCCTAATTTCATATTGATACTGAAGGAGATTCTTATGGTAGTTGCTCAAACGGAAAAACAGAAAAGCGCGGCCAAACCATCCAGTGCGGCCAAACCTTTTTGGAATAGTCGAACCCAGGACATCTTGCTGCCGATTATGGGAACGCTGGGGTTCTTAATTGTTTGGCAGATGTTCTCTTCTTCTGGCCTGACTCGGCTGCCAGGACCAACCAGCCTCTGGACTGACACGCGAACGCGACAGCTGCTGATGTATCCTTTCTATGACCGGGGTGGGCTAGATAAGGGTCTGTTTTGGCAGACGCTGGCGAGCTTGGGCAGAGTGGCTCAGGGCTATTCAATGGCGGCAATCGTCGGCATTACCGTCGGCGTTTTGGTCGGTAGCAATCATCTTTTAAATAAAGCATTCGATCCGCTGTTCCAGTTTCTGCGGATGGTCGCTCCGCTAGCCTGGGTGCCGATTGCCCTGGTTGCCTTGCAGCAAAACCAGCCCGCCGCTATTTTCGTCATCTTTATTACGGCAGTTTGGCCAATTTTGATCAACACCGCTGAAGGCGTCAGACAGATTCCGGTGGACTTCCAAAACGTTGCCAAAGTGCTCCAACTCTCTCGTAAAGACTATTACATCAACATTCTTTTTCCGGCAGCGCTGCCCTATATCTTCACCGGCCTCAGAATTGCGATTGGCTTGGCTTGGCTAGCCATTATCGCCGCTGAAATCGTGATGTCTGGGATTGTCGGAATTGGCTTTTTCATCTGGGATGCCTATCAGCAGAACTACATCAGCGAGATTATTTTGGCGGTGATCTATATTGGCGCGGTGGGTCTGCTGCTGGATCGGTCAATTGCCTATCTTCAGCGTCTAATCTTGCCCAACGCGTAAGCGGGATACCGTAGATTTTTGCATTCACACTCTCGTTCACACAAGATTTCTAGCGGAGGGGACTGAGCAATGACTGATTTAGTGGCCGTTGAACAGGTGAAGAAGGTGTTTCCGCTGGCGGGAGGGGGTGAATATATCGCCTTGACTGGGATTGATTTAACGATCAAGCAAGGTGAATTTGTCTCGCTGATTGGCCATTCTGGCTGCGGCAAGTCTACCCTGCTGGATATGATTGCAGGCTTTTCACAGCCCACTGCGGGATCGGTGAGCATGGAGGGCAAACCGGTCACAAAACCTGGTCCGAACCGGATGGTGGTCTTTCAAAACTATTCGCTGCTGCCCTGGATGACGGTGCGCCAGAATATTGAGCTGGCGGTGAAAAATGTCCTCACCGACCTCTCGCCCGCCGAACGGCAGCAGGTAATCGAGCAGCATATCGATATGGTCGGGCTGCGCCATGCTGCCGATAAGCCACCCGACCAACTCTCTGGCGGGATGAAGCAGCGGGTGGCCATTGCGCGAGCGCTGGCGATTCGGCCCAAGCTGCTGCTGCTGGACGAGCCGTTTGGGGCGCTGGATGCCCTGACGCGCGGCAACCTGCAAGAGCAGCTGATGCAGATCTGCGAAGAAAATCACGTTACCGCGATCATGGTGACACATGACGTTGACGAAGCGCTGCTGCTCTCTGACCGGGTGGTGATGCTGACCAACGGCCCAGAGTCGAAAATTGGCCAGATTCTCACCGTCGATCTTCCTCGCCCCCGCAAGCGGATGGAGGTGGTAAATCACCCCAACTACTACAGCTACCGCAGCGAAATCATCTACTTCCTGAATCAGCAAAAGCGGATCAAGCAGCTGCGCGCCCGCAAGCAGAGCGCCATTGCGCGGCACGGGCTGGAAAAAGTGAACCTGGAAATTGGCTATGTGCCGCTAACCGCCTGTGCGCCGCTGGTGATTGCCAAAGAGAAAGGGCTGTTTGCACATCATGGCCTAGATGAAGTAAATCTGGTACGCGAGTCGAGCTGGCGCGGGATTCAGGACGGGATCGCGGGCAGACATTTGGATGCGGCGCAGATGCCCTCTGGGATGCCGGTCTGGCTGACCGTCGGCGGCATGGACAACAAGCCCTTGCCGATTGTTTCAGCGCTGACGCTAACCCGCAACGGCAACGCGATTACGCTAGACAAACGGTTTAATGACGAAGGCGTATATGTCCTAGATGATCTGAAAAAACACCTGCTGAAAACGCCTGACAAACAGCACACGTTTGGCGTGGTGCATCCCTCCTCCATGCATAACCTGCTGCTGCGCTACTGGCTGGCCTCCGCCGGGATTGATCCCAAGCACGACACCACGATCTCGACGCTACCCCCTGCCCAAATGCTGGCCAACTTGCAGGCCGGCAATATCGACGGCTTCTGCGTCGGCGAACCCTGGAACACTTGGGCGGCGATGGAAGGCATTGGCTACACGATTGCCACCGATCTAGAAATCTGGAACGGCCATCCCGGCAAGGTGCTGGGCGTGCGGGAAGACTGGTCGCTGGCCTACCCAAATACGCATGTGGCGCTGGTGAAGGCGCTCTTGGAAGCCTGCCGCTACTGCATGGACGGCAACAACCGCGACGAGATCCGCCAGATCCTGTCGGGGGCAGACTATCTGGGTGCAGATGTAGAATATATTCACCTCGGCGATCCCGATGCCAACACCTGCGACTTGCAGCCCTCGCCTGCTGCCTATGCCCACCACCAGTTTTTTGGTCAGGGCGTGAATCGACCTAGCCGCACCGAGCATCTCTGGCTAATGACCCAAATGGCTCGCTGGGGCGATATTCCATTCCCGCGCAACTGGGTGGAAATTCTGGAGCGCGTCTGCAAGATCAGCGTGTTCAGCATCGCGGCTCGCGAGCTAGGCTTGCCAGACATCACCTACAGCCGAGGCCCAATTCATCTGTTTGATGGCGTTACCTTTACGGCTGAAGACCCGATTGCCTACTTGAACAGTCTGGAGATCAAGCACGATATTTACATGGCGGAAATTCCGCTGACTGCGCCCGTTGCCCGCACGGCCTAAGTCCGATCCCCCTAAATCCCCCTTAAAAAAGGGGGACTTTGAATAATTCTGGTTCGGTTCCTCCTCAAAAAGAGGGACTTTGAGAACTTCTGGCTCGGTTCCCCCTTTTGTAAGGGGGTTAGGGGGATCTACAGTTCGCGACCAGTCAATCAATCTGCATCCCTAGTCGTTCTTTTTCCTATCATGCAAACTATTTCAAACACCGCTACCAACTCTCTCGTGACGCCAGCTGATGGAAGCCAGGAAGCCTTTGTAAAAGTTGATAATGTGGCGAAGATCTATCCCACTAAAACAGGTGGCTACACGGTTCTTGAAAACGTCAGTCTGGATATTCAGAAAAGCGAATTTATTTGTTTAATTGGCCATTCTGGCTGCGGCAAAACAACATTGCTCAATATGGTCAGCGGCTTTTCTCAGCCCAGCACTGGCCAAGTGCGCGTCAATGGTATCCCTGTCACCAAGCCGGGACCCGATCGAATGGTGGTGTTTCAGGGCTATGCGCTGCTGCCTTGGCTGACGGTGTTTGAAAATGTCTATCTGGCCGTGAAGAAGGTCTATCCTGAAAAGTCACAGGCAGAGAAGACGCGGATCGTGAACGATCACCTGGCGATGGTGGGGCTGACTGAAGCTACTGACAAAAAGCCGCCGCAGATTTCGGGCGGGATGAAGCAGCGGGTGGCCATTGCGCGGGCACTCTCGATTCGGCCAGAGGTGCTGATTTTGGATGAGCCGTTTGGGGCGCTAGATGCAATCACTAAAGAAGAGCTGCAAGAAGAGCTTTTGAAAATCTGGAATGAACATCGCTGTACGGTGCTGATGATTACGCACGACATTGACGAGGCGCTGTTTTTGGCCGATCGGCTGGTGATGATGACGAATGGCCCTGCGGCGACGATTGGCGAAATTATGGAGATTCCGTTTAAGCGTCCGCGCAACCGGACTCGGATGATGGAAACGCCAGAATACTATAAGCTGCGAAACCATGCGCTCGACTTCTTGTATAACCGCTTTGCTCACGGGGTCGATTAGGGTTAGCTGCCCTCATTTCGGTCAATAGACAGGGCAGCTGTTCGCCTCCCGCGTCTGAACAGCTGCGGTACAATCATTAGCAGGCTCACTTCAGCAATCGGGAGGCCGTTTTGGAGACAGTCTACGGTGCGGTGCATCAAGCTCCTGCCCTGAAAGAATGGGCGGTTGCAGTTCAGGCGCTGGCGGCAGGCGAGACGATTTTGCTGCTCCGCAAAGGCGGCATCCGTGAGCAGCGGTTTTTGCTGCCCAGCGCCCTGGAGCGGCCTCAGTTTTGGCTGTATCCCACCTACGAACACCAAAAACCGCATTGGCTGAAGCCAGACTATGCGGCTCAGGTGCAGCCAGTCGAGTCAGGCTGGCATCCTGAAACCATTGCAGTTCAGGCTTGGGCTGAGCTGACCGACTGGCGAGAAATTGACTCAGACTTAGCGGTCGCCTCCCTGCTGCCTCACCATATTTGGAATGCGGCCTTTGTGACTGAGCGGCTAAAGTGGAAACCCAAGCTGCCTTTGACTGCGCTGCTGCTGCGCTGCTATCGGCTGGCTCAGCCCCAGATTATTCCGTATCACCAGACCTACGGCGGCTGTAAATCTTGGATTGACCTGGCGCTTGCTGGCCAGTTTGATTCGAGTCACGCGACTCCGGCTTTAACTGATGCCGCTTACGCAGCACAGCAGTCTCTGCTAATTTGGCAGCTCAATCACGCTAAGCCAATTGCCCCTACGCCCGAACTCAGATTCTCATGAGCATGGAATATCGCCAGTATCGCCGCAGCTTTTTGCCCACTGAGCTGGTGCAATTGCGTCAGGTTTGCCTCACGCCGGGGCGCTTGTTTGAACCGGGCAAATATATTGCTGGCGATCTGCCAGATATTGCCTTTGAGCTAGGCTTAGTAGACGGGTTGCCGCCCGTGCGGGGCAAGCATGAGCAGATTGGTGAACGGATTAGCGAACAAACGGGCGAACCGGAGCACTAGCCGCGATGCTGCACACGATAGATCCGGCCATTGGCTTCTTCGGTGAACAGCAGGCTGCCGTCGGGCAGAGTCAATAGCCCCACGGGGCGTCCCCAGGTTGTGGGGCCAGTCGGGTCAACCAAAAAGCCAGTCACAAAATCTTCATAGGCTCCAGTTGGGCGGTTGCTGGCATCAAACGGGGCGAATACGATTTTGTAGCCCGTTCCCTGGTTCCGGTTCCAGGAACCTCGAAAGGCCACAAACGCACCGTTGCGATAGCGCTCTGGGAAGCTCTGGCCATCATAAAACTGCAAGCCCAGCGCCGCCGAATGCGCCTGAAACAGCAGGTCGGGCATTTGGGTGCGGGCAGCTAGCTGTGGGTTGACGCTTTGGCCAGCTTGAACCTGACGCGGATCAAGCCGATCCGGCGTGAGATAGGTATAGGGCCAGCCGTAAAACTCGCCCTGCTGGATTCGCGTTAAATAGTCTGGCACTAGGTCATCGCCCAGTCCGTCGCGCTCATTGACAGTCGTGTAGAGTTCGCCGGTGACGGGGTGAAAATCTAGCCCAACTGGATTGCGGAGTCCGGTGGCAAAGCTTTCGGCCTTGCCGTTGAGATCCATCACCTGCACCGAGGCGCGTGGGGCTGGCTCAACGTCCACATTAGAGGCTGAGCCAATTGAAACATAGAGCCGCTGCCCATCTGGAGCCGCCACCACGTTCCGCGTCCAGTGGTTGTTATAGCCATCGGCAGGCAGTGCGGCAATCTGCTCGCCTCGTCCGGTGAGCTGCGTTTGGCCGGACTGATAGGGAAAGCGCAGAACGGCGTTGGTGTTGCCCAAAAAGAAAGAGCTGGCGGCGAAGGCCATGCCAAACGGCTGGTTTAGGCCGTTCTCGGCGGTGGCAAACTGCTGCTTTTGCTCAGCCACGCCGTCTTGATTGGCGTCGCTCAGCAGCGTAATCCGGTTTTGACGAGTTTCAGTCACCAGCACTTCGCCGGTTGGGGTGAGCGCCAGCCAGCGCGGACGTTCCAGCCCTTCGCCACCGACAGCGCCTCAAAATCGCCGAATGTGATCGCAATTCCGGCT
>CASBQH010000006.1 GCA_949127695.1 Synechococcales cyanobacterium PMM_0073 | reverse complement strand
GCTGTCGAACTCCGGTAAAGCTTCGGCTTCAGTCTTGCTCATAGCGCTAGCATAAACAACCCGATCCTTTTGGTCAATCCGCGCCCGATCAGCCGGAAGCAGCACCTTGCGCCCCGTAGCCAAATCACCCAGGCTAACAACCACATATTCCGCCTGACCTGTAGTATTCAGCAATAGGTCTGCAACAATGCCTAGCTTCTCCTCTGTTTTATTTGTCAACATACCCGCAACCAAATCAGAATGGACGCTAAACCCTTTAATCTGATAGCCAGCAGCTTGACTAGGAGACTTCACATTATATTCATCAAGCGTCATGAGTGCCATGCTTTAAACCTCAGGTTGTAAGTAAGCTGTGAGTAATTCATCGTTGTCTCTGTTAACTTTACTAAATGCCTTGCTAAAGTTCATCACTCTTAAGTCTGATAACTATGCCGTATGGGCAATAAACACTCTACCTCAAGAATGATATATCAGGCGATTCTATTTTAATTTCTACAATAACTTAGCCATTCAATATGAAACCACTTCGCGTTCTACAGATTATTCCCTCAGTCTCACTCGTCTACGGTGGGCCAAGTCAGATGGTGGCAGGGCTGTCCAAAAGCTTGGCGGCACAGGATGCTGAAGTAACGGTGCTGACCACTAACGCCAATGGCGATTTTGGCCAGAAACCGCTGGATGTTCCGCTCGATCGGCCTGTACTGCAAGATAGCTATCAGATCCGCTATTTCAACTGTTCGCCGTTTCGTCGCTATAAGTTTTCGATAGGATTACTCAAGTGGCTGTCTAATCACGCAAAAGACTATGATATTGCCCATATTCACGCTTTGTTCTCGCCCGTTAGCAGCGCTGCCGCAGCCATAGCACGTCGTCAGAATCTTCCCTATATTTTGCGGCCATTAGGCACGCTTGACCCGGCTGATCTCCAGAAAAAAAAGCAGCTGAAGCGACTCTATGCCTCGCTATTAGAGCGGCCAAACTTGGCTGGTGCTGCCGCCGTACACTTTACCAGCGATCAGGAAGCCAAAATCTCAGAGCGATTTGGGGCTACGACTCGCGATTTAATCTTGCCGCTGGGGGTAGAGCTGCCAGAAGCCGAAGCGCCTGCGAATCTGGCTGAGTTTGGCCTGCCCGACGATCGGCCTATTCTATTATTTATGTCGCGGGTTGATCCCAAAAAGGGGCTAGATCTGCTGCTGCCTGCCCTAGAAGCCTTACTGGCAGAAGGCTTACCGTTCCATTTTGTCTTGGCGGGCGCAAATCCCCAAGATCCGCAGTATGAGCAGCAGATTCGCGATCAGATTCAAGCCTCGCCGCTGGCAGCGCACAGTACGCTAGTTGGGTTTGTCACGGGTGCCCGGAAGACGAGGCTCTTGCAGCTAGCCGATCTGTTTGTGCTGCCTTCTTACTACGAAAATTTCGGCATTGCCGTGGCTGAAGCGATGCTGGCAGAGCTGCCGGTGTTAATTTCAGATCAGGTGCATATCTGGCCTGATATTGATCAAGCGCAGGCGGGCTGGATCTGTACTTGTGAGCAAGCGAGCCTGATTCAGCAGCTGCGGCTGGCGCTGCAAAATCCTGCCGAACGGTGCAGGCGCGGCCAGAATGCCCGCCATCATGCGCTAGAACATTACAGCTGGCCTGCGATTGCCCAGCAGATGCTGCAAGCCTATCGCGATCTGTTGCAATTGCCTACAGCAGATTAAAGCGCTGGAGCTGCGTTTCAACCGCCTGTGGCAACACCTTATTTAAATCAGTCTTGTTGCGAAACAGCAGACGATTTTGGCTGGGCAGATCAAACGGAAACTGACCGTTGATATTAGCGCGATCCATTTGGGTCAGCAGCAATTGCTCAGGCCGCTTGCACTGCAAGGCATAGCCAATCTCGACGCAGACTTTGGGGCTAGGGATCGGCTGTGGCGGCGTGGCGTCATATTGGATAATCGGCGTGGCGTCCGCGATAAACAGCAGGCTCTTGCGGATCTTCTGCATCAGCGTACTGTTGAGCCGGGTTGCGCCTTCGGTGAGTCGATGCGATTCTTCTAAAGTCAGCGGCAGTCGCGAGCGCTGGTTGATCTGCTCTAGTAGCGTCGTCAGCGCTTGGCGCAGCAGATCGCTAGACTCCGAAAACTCGGTTTGGTAGCAGAGAAAAATCGTCGGCTCTAGATGCGCCATCACCTCCTGCTTGGTGAAGTAGATCTCATGGCTAATTAGATCAATGTTAGAAATGGCGTAGCCGCCGCTGCCTTCAATGTAAAATTCGATCGCCTCGCCCTCAAGATAGCGCTGGAACCAAACCGACTGCTTCACCTCCTGACTATCTTCTAAAAAGTCGGCACGCAGCCCAGATTTGAGCAAGCTGTTTTTGCTCAGCCGCAGATCGTGAGGCCGTCGTTCCAACTCCCGAATTGGCTCATATTCCTGAAGATACCAGGCTTTAAGCGCAATAATTGCCACGGGACGCTCCTTGTCTGCTGAGCAGTATCTCTGGGGGTTTGAGGCAGGCTGCCGAGAGAATTCTCAGAATTTCCTCTCACCAATAATTCTATCGAAATTCTATCGAGAATTGGCTGATTCGGCTGATTGAGCTAAATTTCGGCCAGCTTTGAGAGCGGACGCAGCGGTGGACGGCGGCTAGACCGAGCCGAGCCGTCAGCATCGACCATTTCGCTATTAAACCGATAGCCGACGTTGCGAACTGTCTGAATCAGATTGGGCTGGCGCGGATCAATTTCAATTTTTTTGCGAAGCGACAGCACATGCGTATCGACCGTGCGGTGGTTGTCGATTTCGTCTGGCCATGCTTTGCGGAGCAGCTCTGAGCGGCTGAGCGGCTGGCCGCCGGCTTGAGCCAGCACATAGAGCAAGCTAAACTCTTGCGGCGTTAGATCAATCAGCTGGCTGTTCAGCCGCACCCGCCGCTGCACTAGATCAATTTTGAGATCTCCATAGTCGAGCAAGACGGGTACGGCCACCGTGCGGCTGCGGCGCATCAGTGCTTCGACCCGCGCCAGAAATTCCTGCATCCCAAATGGCTTGGTCATGTAGTCATCGGCTCCGGCGCGCAGCCCCGCCACAATGTCTGTTTCAGCATCGCGGGCTGAGAGCATCAAAATTAAAGACTGCCGCTGCTGCTGGAGCCACCGACAAAGCTCTAGGCTGTCGCCATCCGGCAGTTCAGAATCGAGGATAATTAAATTGGGCTGCCGATGCAGAAACATATCTCTGGCCTGCTGCAAATCGGCAGATTGATGCACCCAATAGCCGACCTGCTGAAGATGCCAGCCCAGCAGCGATCGCAAGTGAGGATTACCTTCAACGATTTGGATGCTGGCTGCGACCACTGGTCTCGCTTTGCTGTATTGTTGCTCCCCTAAGTTAGCAGAGCGTTTGTCAAGGTTTTGTAACCACTGCTACGGGCGTCTGGTCGCTGTCCAGATTCGCGATTGGAGCGAGCCTAGAGGAGATCTGAGAAAAAGCTGGGCGCAGCGGGAATTCACGGGAGATGGCCAGGTAAAATAGAGGGAGGTCAGTCAGACTTAAACCAATGCTGACGGCTGCTTATGTTAGATTAAACTCTTAAGCCGCGTGTTTTTACTGAAGGAGACTGCCATTGATTGATTGCTGTTGCAACTGCCGATCGTCGCAACTACTTGCCTAACGCTAGATCCAGCTCTGGTTTAGGCATCTGTCCCAGCCGTCTATTTTTGACAATTTACCTATGCTTCAGGATATTGCTACCATCCGCTATTACCAGCGCTTAACTGACGCGCTAGTAGAGCAGTGGAATCGCGGCTATCGCTTTGATGAACTTCGACTCTATGTCGATGGCTATCTAGCCGCACTGCGTCATGCCAATTCAGCCGAACCTTACCAAGTCAATCAGCTTGAAGAAGAGGTGACTCGGTTTCTCTACGATCCTTCCAACTTCGAGATGCCTACTCAACCTCAGCCCGACTACCGCCAATATTAATCCAGCTCGACAAACAGCCCTCCAGATGAATTTCTGGAGGGCTGTTTCAATGAACGGCTCTCTTAGCTAAGAAGCCAGCGCCACTTCCACCGTTTGCTGGAGTTCGCCCTTTTGGTAAAGCTCGATCAAGATATCAGAGCCGCCGAGAAACTCACCGTTGACGTAGACCTGCGGAATAGTAGGCCAGCTCGAATATTCTTTGATGGCCTGACGAATTTCTGGATCAGCCAATACGTCGCAGGTTTCAAACGGAACGCCTAGCACGTTGAGGATCTGCACCACGTTATTGGAGAAGCCGCACTGAGGCATCAGCTTTGTGCCCTTCATAAACACCATAATTTTGTTTTGCTGAACCAGACTGTCGATTCGCTGCTGCACTGCTTGAGTCATGGGGATTACAAAATTCTGCTACAAGTCGTTTGCAAAATGGCGGCAAAAATTTGGACAAGCCTGCCAATAGCTCTGCCTGCCAATAACTCTATAGTATCTGCAAGCGCCGCGTTCGGGGGCAAGAGCGCTCAAGTTTAGCCCAAATCAGGCCATTCCTCAAGCCAATAGCTCAGGCCGTCGGCAATGCCTGCCAGTCTTGGGGCGTATAGGTTTTCATGGTCAGCGCATGAATCGCCTCGGATGACATTGCCTGCTGCAAGGCGCGATAAACCAGCTGATGCCGCTGAACCAATCCTTTGCCTTCAAACTCTGAAGAAACCACCACCACCTGATAATGATCGCCGCCGCCGGTCAGATCTTCCACCTGCACCTCGGCGTCCGGCAACCCAGTTTTGATCATTGATGCAACTTGATCAGGGCTGACCATGAGCTTCTCCTATCTCCTAGTGAATCGGGGTCAATCGGGGTAAATCGAAATTCTGTTTGAGCTGTTTAAAATTTAGCAGGTCTGAATCAAGCGCTATCAGTTTAAGCGCTATCAGTTTGAACCGGCGGCAGGCTCATCCTGACGCGGATAGGGAGCATCGACGAAGCCCAGCTCAAACAGCTGCTGGTAGGCTTTTTTACCGAGATCGCGGGTGGGGTTTTGGCTGCGGACAATTTGCACCAGCAGCGGCACGGCTAGCTCTGGCTTATTCTGAGCCCGATGCACCAGCGCTAGCTGATAGGTGGCCTCGTCGCGCATCTGAGCAGTCTCAAATGCCTGCTTGCGCTGAACTTCAGAAATTCGCGTGTCGATCCCAGCAAAGCTACCGCCCAGGTCTTGATAGAAGTTGGAAAGCTGATTAAACACCTGACGCGCCTGCTGTAGCTTGGTTACGGCCAGATCGTAATTTTGAGCCGAAACGGCGCTGTTGGCCTCACTCATCAGCTGATTGCCGCCCTGAATGCTCAAAACGCCCTGCGCTAGCGGACGCAGATCCTGATTGTTGCTGGGGTCTTGCAGCGTTGGATCTTGCGCTGGGTCGGTGGAGGGTGTTTCAGGAAATGGATCTGCCTGAGCCTGAGCCTGGTTGGCCAAGCCAAACAGCAGCGCAGCAGCAGTCAGGAACGGCAGCAGCCAGCGGCTGGATTGGCCTAGCGGAGAGAAGCGAGAAGCAACGGACGACACCATGAAGCTGTTCCAAAAAATTGTATGAGCGCAATTGACCTTAGGGGATTCTACCATCGCAGTTTCAGTTAATTTCAAATTCTTTAGGTCTGGCAGCATCTAGCCTAGAGTTGGCTAGGGCATAGACTGGGGCAGCAACCAAAATGTTCCAGAATGGCAGCCTCGTCTCTAAATTGCGTCGATTTGTGCCAAGTAGAGCGCCAAGTCATAAAATACAGCTACGCTCAAAGCGCCTGTACTGCAATCGGTTCATGCCCCGTTCATGCCCCGCGATGCCAAATCAAAATGCCAGATCAAACTGCGTTCTCTGAAGTGAAACCCGATGCGCCCGATGCCGCTCCCATCCTGCTGCGAGGCGGGACGGCCATTCCGCTCACCCAATGCCCCGATCGGCTGGCGATCACTCTGGCGAAAGGCCAAGCTCTAGAGCAGGTGCTGGCAGATTTGGCTCACCAATTGCCCAACCAATTGCCCCATCAACTGCCAGAGGCCACCCTTCAGACCAAGCCCATTTTGCCCGATCTCACCGAGCTGCAAAGCCAGCCTGAGCAGATTGCCGCCTTATTGAAAATTGCCCGACAGTCGTCGCAGATCGCTTTTGTCAGCCCCGTCTATGCGATGCCGCATCCGGGAACGCTGCTCTATCTTACCAATCAAGTGACGCTACAATTTGCCCCAGATGTTGCGACAGAACGCATTCACCAGCTTGCGGCACTAGCCGGACTGCGGATTTTGAGGCTGATTGCAGGGTTGCCCAGAACCTTTGTGTTTCAGGTAGCCAAGGCCAGCCTCAACCCGCTGAAGCTGACCGAATGGCTAATGCAGCAGCCGGAAATTTGGCTGGCCGAACCCAATGTTGCCGTGATGCGGCAGGCATTTTATCGCCCCAGAGAGTCAGGCTATGCCCGACAGTGGTATCTGCATCATGAAGGCGGTGAAGCGCTGGCTGCGGCGTCGCATATTTTTGCTGAAGCCGCCTGGAACCAGACGCGCGGCAGTCGAGCCATTGTCGTGGCCGTGGCCGATGATGGCATTGACCTGAATCACCCCGACTTCCAAAGCGAAGGCAAAATTGTTGCGCCGCTCGACCTCCAAGACGGCGGTTTTCTGCCCCTCCCCAGCCCGCAGGCAGCTGGAGATCACGGCACAGCCTGCGCTCGGATTGCCGTAGCCGACGAGACGGGCAAAGGCATGATTGGCGTCGCGCCGGGTTGCGCTCTGATGCCGATTCGGCTGGGTCAATTGATTGATGACCAAGTGATTGAACAGCTCTGCCAGTGGGTGATTCAACAGGGGGCTGATGTGCTCTGTTGCGCTTGGGGGGCGGCGGCAGTCTATTTTCCGCTCTCGCTGCGGCAGCGGGTGGCGCTAAGTCAGGCTGCCCAGCAGGGACGCAAGGGACGCGGCACGGTGATCATATTTGCGGCTGGAAATGCCAACCGTCCGGTCGATGGCTGGGTGACTGAGCCGCAGGTGACTGAGCCGCAGGTAACTGAGCCGCAGACGGGCTTATCGGGTAAAACACACTGGCTGAATGGGTTTGCGGTGCATCCAGATGTGATGACGGTAGCCGCCTGCACCAGCCTCAACCGTAAGTCAGCGGCCAGCAACTGGGGCGAAAGTATTTCCGTGGTAGCTCCGAGCGGAGACTCAATGCCCGCCTTTTACAGCCAGCTAGGGGAGACTAGACCCACCGCGCCGCCGCTGGAGCTAGCACGGAAATACTTTCGCCCCAGTGGCTGGCCGCTGACTTGCGGTTGAGGCTGGTGCAGGC
>CASBQH010000005.1 GCA_949127695.1 Synechococcales cyanobacterium PMM_0073 | reverse complement strand
CCGTCGTCTTGAGTCCTTTTTCTTCAACCCCACAAAAGAAAAAGGATGAATATGATGACTTCAGAGTTCAACGAGCTGCTGCCAGAATCGCTTGGCGAGCGGGCGCAGGTTTGGATTGTCGGCACGCGAGAGCAGGTGAATCACATCATCAGCGAAATGTACGTGAGGCAAATGATTACTGACCGCAGCGAGTTTTCGCCCATGGTGCCCGTGCCCTTTGCCCAGGACAAATTCATGAGCGTTCTGCTCAGGTAGCAAACTCACTTGCCCCCTTCCCCAGCCCTACCTATAGCACTGTGGGCATACCCTGCGGGCAGCAAGCAACAAGAAAGGGGGCAGGGAGCAAGAAAGATGCCAGCGCCATCAGCACCCATCTCAGAGAGCGGCATTGAGTGAGGTACATTTATAGTCAGGTTAATGCTGAACTGGATGCTGAGCTAGATGCTGAACTGGGGCGAATCACATGGCCAATAGCTGGTGGGAAATACAGGTCGCCTGTGAGCCAATCGCCGAAGATATGGTGCATTGGCGGCTCGAAGACTTTGGCTGTCGGGGCAGCTCCAGTCAGGCCAAAGGCTACGGCTGTCTGGTCAGCGCCTATCTGCCGCAGATTAAAGCCCAGCAGCTTGACTTGGCGGCTCTGGCGCTGCGCTTGAAGCAAGATGCCCTCTGCACCGAAATTGCCCTGCCGATTGTTCAGTGGCATCTAATCGACGAAGAAGACTGGTCGAGCAGCTGGAAAGAGCACTGGCATCCGCAGGAAATTGGCGATCGGTTTTTGATCAACCCCGCCTGGATTGCCCCGCCCGAAGTCACCGACCGGCTGATCATTAAGCTCGATCCCGGCGTCGCCTTTGGCACAGGCGCTCATGCCACCACGCAGCTCTGCCTCGAATCGCTGGAAATGCGGCTGGGCGATCCAGAGGCAGTCGCCGCTGGCATCACGGTGGCCGATATTGGCTGCGGCTCTGGCATTCTCTCGGTGGGAGCCTTGATGCTGGGAGCAAGGCGCGCCTATGCCGTCGATACCGACCCGCTAGCGGCCAAAGCGGCAATCGAAAACCGCGAGATGAACCAGATTGATCCCGATCGAATGTGGGTTGCCGAGGGCAGCATTGAGCGGCTCAAAGAACTCATCGAAAGCCCAGTAGACGGGATTCTCTGCAATATTTTGGCTGAGGTAATTATCGATCTAATTCCCGGCATGAGCGAACTCGCCAAACCCACCGCCTGGGGCATCCTCAGCGGCATTTTGCTAGAGCAGGTGAAGCCCATTGCCGACATGCTAGAGCAGCATGGCTGGACGGTGGCCACCCTCTGGCGGCGGCAAGACTGGTGCTGCTTAAATATTCGGCGGGTTTGATTTGAGTTTGAGTTAGAGGCAACCATCCAGATGAGCTTTCTCTATCAGCGCACGATCCGCCTGCAAGATACTGATGCCGCAGGCGTCGTCTATTTCGCCAATCTGCTCTCGATTTGCCACGAAGCCTACGAAGCCGCGCTAGCCGCTGCCGGAGTTGACCTACGCGCTTTTTTTCAAGGCAACTTAGCGATTCCAATCGTCCATGCCGAAATCGACTATTTTCAGCCGCTGTTTTGCGGTGAGACTTATCAAATCAGCGTGATTCCAACTGTTCTGAACCCGCTGCCAGAACGGCCTCTAGATAAATTTAAGATCCAGTATGACCTGCGCCAAGCCGAGCAGCTGGTCAGCCGCGCCAGCACCGTTCACCTCTGTATTGATGTCGCGAGCCGGAGCCGTCAGCCGCTGCCAGCCGACATTCAGCGCTGGCTAAATCCTATCAAACCTTGACATTTTGGCCGATTGCGGGGGGAAAGCCGGTTGAAGAGATGGAGCAAAGGGTCTATGATCGTCAGCCTAGAGGGTGCTATTTAAACTACCTTTTAGAATTTGAGTCTGACTAAAATAGTCTTATATCGCCACCTTGGAGAACTAAGCCGTGAGTCCAGAAACCCTGCTGCAAAAGCCCGCCGTTCAGTCGCCTCAGTTTACAACGTCGGATTTTGATCAGTACGTCATGTCCACCTATGCCCGCTACCCAATCACGCTAGAGCGTGGGTCAGGCTGCCGGGTTTGGGACAGCGAAGGTCGCGAATACCTAGACTTTGTGGCCGGGATTGCCACCTGCACATTGGGTCACGCCAATCCAGTCATGGTCGATGCCGTCACCACCCAGATCCAGAAGCTGCACCATATTTCTAATCTTTACTACAGCACTCAGCAGGGCGAATTGGCACAGTGGCTAGTCGAGCATTCCTGTGCCGACAAGGCATTTTTCTGCAACTCTGGGGCGGAAGCCAACGAAGGCGCAATCAAGCTCGCCCGCAAATATGCCCATACGGTTTTAGGCATCCACTTGCCCACAATCATCACCGCCCATGCCAGCTTCCACGGACGCACGCTGGCCACCATTACCGCCACCGGCCAGCCCAAATACCAAAAGAATTTTGACCCGCTGGTGCCGGGATTCTACTACGTGCCCTATAACGACATTGTGGCGCTAGAAGAAGCAATCAACATGCTGGATGCCACCGAGCGGCAGGTGGCGGCAATCATGATGGAGGCGCTCCAAGGCGAGGGCGGCGTCCGTCCCGGCGAGCAGGCATACTTCCAGCGCATCCGCGAAATCTGCGACCAGAAGGGCATTTTGCTCATCCTCGACGAAGTGCAGGTGGGCATGGGGCGCAGCGGCCAATATTGGGGCTACGAAAACCTCGGCATCGAACCTGATATCTTTACCTCGGCTAAAGGCTTGGGCGGCGGCATCCCGATTGGCGCGATGCTCTGCAAGTCGAGCTGCGATATCTTCCAGCCGGGAGATCATGCCAGCACCTTTGGCGGCAATCCGTTCGCCTGCGGCGTGGCGCTAGCCGTCTGCCGCACCCTAGAGCAAGAAAACCTCCTGGCCAACGTGCGCGAACGCGGCGAACAGCTCAAGGCTGGCCTCAACGCCGTAGCGCATAAATATCCCGGCGTGGTGGCCGAAGTGCGCGGCTGGGGCTTGATCATTGGTCTGGTGCTGAACCCAGAGAGCGAATTGGTTTCTAGCACTGTGGTCAAAGCCGCCAGCGAAGAAGGCTTGCTGCTGGTTCCGGCGGGGCCAAAGGTGATCCGGTTTGTGCCGCCGCTCATTGTTAGCCCTGAAGAAATCGCCCAGGCGGTGGCTGTGATTGACCGGGCGCTGGCTGCGGTCGCCTAGGCTTGCTCTCTAAACCAACTCAGAAATCGGCGTCGGCAGACCATCAATGCTGACCCGGTTTTTTAGATTCCAATAGTCTTGCAGCCCCGCCTCGCCTTTTTTCTGCGCCCAGTTAATTATTTCATCCCGGTCGCCCTGATGCTCATACGGCGGCACGCCCGTCCCGCAGATTGTGGTGGACGCGATCGATCTCGGCCACCACAATCTGCCTTGCGCCCGGAATTGCGGGAAACAGGCCAGACAGCACCAGCCACTCCGCGTCATCCGGCAGCACCACGCGCCCCTGCCCATAGAGCCGTAGAATTAACGGCGCACCCGCAAAGGCGCAAAACATCAGCGTCATCCGGCCATTTTCTTGCAGATGCGCTGAAGTCTCGTTGCCGCTGCCCGTCAGGTCTAAATAGGCCACCTGATGCGGCGAAAGCACCCGAAAGCTGTCGAGTCCTTTGGGCGACAGATTCACATGCCCCGTTGGGCTGAGCGGAGCTGTCGCCACAAAAAAGATCTGCTGTGCCGCGATAAAGTCTTGCAGCTTGTCGGTAATTTGGTCGTAGAGCTTAGCCATTTGCTGATTCAACGATGAACGCCTGTAGCCATGCTAAATCTTCAGGGCTAAGGCCAACGGGCGGCTGGCTGTAGTCAATCGCCAGCTCTAAAGCCGCCTCATCATAAACTTTGCCCAGCAGTCGGTTGAGGTCAATCACTGGCTCCTGATCGCCTGCTTGCAGCGGTAGAGCAAACGGCGGTATAGAATCGCGCAGGTTAAAGGCATAGAGTTCCGCTTCGGGACGCTCTGCGGCATGGCTAATCAAGATGCGGTAGTCTGAGGCGATGCCACCCGCCATCGGCTGAGGTTCTCCAGCGCGGAGCAGATCAATTTCAATCAGATGGCTGAGGCTGCTCAGAACTTGCCGACGTTGAGCGCTGTACTGTTCTCGTCCTTCGCCTGGGCGCTTGTTAGTGGGAGAGTGAATTTCAATTACGGCAATCACCTCTGCCGTTCCCACCTGCCGAATTTCCAAATAATGCTCCCGAATTTCCGCCGCCACCGGCAGCATTACCTTCACCGGCTGGCTTAAAGTCTGGGTAGCTAGAGCTGCTTCTGGCTGGGCACGAAACACCGTCACATCCGGAATGCCGACCAGCAGTGAATCTGCATAAACCCGCTTCTCTACCGCCGCTCGATATTTGGGAGTCAAGCGTGGATTGAGCGACCTTGCCAGCGCCGAAATCAGGCCAAAATGCACTTCTGACCATAGCTCCGGCTGTTCAAGATAGGGATTCATGCCTGGAAATGCTGGCTTCATGCGGCATCCTGGTAAAAGCCTGACAAAAAAAATCGGGCAACATTACGCTACCCGACTCTAATCTAAACTGAATCTAAGCTAAAGCGTCTGACCTAGACACCCACCGTTTTTTTAGCAACCTGAGTTAGCTCGCCCTTGACATACTTGGCGGCATAGACTTCCATGCTCACCTGCTTGATCTTGCTGGCGTTGCCTGCGGTGCCAAACTGCTGGTAACGATCCGCGCAAACTTTCTGCATGTACTTAATCGAGGGCTTGAGGAACGAGCGGGGGTCAAATTCCTTCGGATCTTTGGCCAACGCTTCCCGCACGGCGGCGGTAATCGCCAAGCGGCAGTCGGTGTCAATGTTGATCTTCCGCACGCCGCTCTTGATGCCCTTCTGAATTTCTTCGACCGGCACGCCGTAGGTTTCGGGGATTGCGCCGCCATATTCATTGATCAACGCCAGCAGATCTTCGGGAACTGAAGAAGAGCCATGCATCACCAAGTGGGTGTTGGGCAGGCGGCTGTGGATTTCTTCAATCCGGCTAATCGCCAGAATTTCGCCGGTTGGCTTGCGAGTAAACTTGTAAGCGCCGTGGCTAGTGCCAATTGCCACCGCCAAAGCGTCTACCTGGCTGCGCTCCACGAAGTCAACGGCCTCATCGGGGTCGGTAAGCAGCTGAGAGTGATCCAGCTCGCCCTCAAAGCCGTGACCATCTTCTGCTTCGCCTTTGCCGGTTTCGAGCGAGCCGAGGCAGCCCAGTTCGCCTTCAACCGAAGCGCCAATCGCGTGAGCCACTTTCACCACTTCGCTGGTGACGGCGACATTGTATTCGTAGCTGGCTGGAGTTTTAGCGTCAGCTTCCAGGGAGCCGTCCATCATGACGCTGGTGAAGCCGTTTTTGATCGCCGAGTAGCAGGTAGCCGGCTCGTTGCCGTGATCCTGGTGCATGACGATGGGAATATGGGGGTAGGTTTCCACCGCTGCCAAAATCAGGTGACGGAGGAAATTCTCGCCAGCATACTTGCGAGCGCCGCGCGAAGCCTGCAAAATCACAGGACTGTCGGTGTCATGAGCAGCCTGCATGATCGACTGGATCTGCTCCATGTTGTTGACGTTGAAGGCGGGGATGCCGTAGCCATTTTCGGCGGCGTGATCCAGCAGTAGCCGCATGGGCACAAGTGCCATAGAGATTTCCTCCTAATTGGTGTAGTCAGCGTTAAGTCGAATTCTAAGGACAATCTTAAGATACTTTGCTCACTGTCGTGAATTGTATCTATTGATTTCAAGCCAATTCGTGAGCCGCTTCAGAGCAGTTTAATTTTCCTTGAGACAAAAATCTCTGAAACTGGTTCTGGTTATATCTTATATTAAGTATAAATGCTTAAGGGCATTTTTCAAAATCCCTACTCGCCAGAAGTTTCATCAGCCAGCTTCTGCCATCGGTGTTAGACGGGATAAGACTGCATCCTGCATCGACTCAGCCGCAAACGCAAAGACCGCTCGGACTGCCTCAGAGGTGAGCGTTGGATAGCTTTCCAGCACGCTGTTCTGTCCAACCTGTAGCAAACAAACCTAGAACGAACTCAACCGATAGCCTTGTGCCTTTAACGACGGGCTTACCTAGCAAAATATTGGATCTGAATGAATCTCTGTGCGCTAGTCCATTGGGCTACCCCTGTCTAAGCACACTTCTATTATTGGTAATTTCGAGTAATAGGGAGACATGCTTGATATAGATTCAGTCTTCTGGCTCAGCTTTTAGCTCATATACATGCGCTGAATCAGAAGTGTTGAATCTTAATAGTAAAACTTTAAACCCTGACATTAAAGCAGTCTTAAAGCATTGCCTGTTGAAAATAGACGCATTAAGTAGCTTGCTTCCCGCCAAAATTAGGATCTGTGAACCACAAAATTATCAGTTTTTTACGTTAAGTTAGCCTTTACCATTTCTGGGATCGATCATGAATCATGCTAACTGCTGAGCAAAGCATCCGGTGCGTCATCCTTTGCCAAGCGCTGACCAATGCCTTTGTTCCTATCTTTGTAGTTCGTTTGGATGAGCGAACAGGCAACCTATTTGTCCTAGCTGGCGATAATCTAGAGATAGAAATCTATGCCAATGGTTTTTGGAGATTTTTGTGATGCAACCAAATTTCACAGCTCTGACCAAAGCCGAACTGCGGGCTTACGTCATTGCCCATCCCGACGATCAGGCCGCATTTCAGGCGTTTGTTGACCGCTTCACGGCAGAAGCTTCGCCCGAAACGTTTGACCTGCCCAATTCAGCGGCTGAGGTTAAGGCAGTTGAAATTTTGATTCGGCAGAAGCTAGAGCAGTTGAAGGCGGGCTAGCTTCGGGGGAACGGAAAAAAGCGCGCGATGTTTGTCCTACTGAGCAGTCTTCAACAATCGATCAGGACTTTCAGACTGCAATTGAGTCGTCAAAATTCATAGATTTACTGGAGTCCGCGCTTTTTTTCGTTCATCCAAATTCTCATGTATGCTCTAGCCTGATTGTGGATTAGAATGTTATGCTAATTAAGCACTGAATTCGGCGGGGCGTAGCGCAGCTTGGTAGCGCACTACTTTGGGGTAGTAGGGGTCGCAGGTTCAAATCCTGTCGCTCCGATTCAGTCAAATTTTACGGTGGGCTGAGCCACAAATGCTTTGGCCGACCTGCTGTTTGGGCTACAGATAGTTTTGATAATAGTCAAGGCTCTAGCGATTGCTGGAGCCTTTTTCGTGACTGATGCGGCCAATTCTAATAGACAGGCTCCCCAATAAAATTACCGCTAGGGCTGTAGCGACAGACCAGCAGATCCAAGCCGCCGCCCGTTGCCACAGCACAGCCAACCTGCGTCGTCTCTTTCCAGATCAGTTGGGTGTAGTGTCCCACATCTGCCCAATTGCCAGTCGAGCTAACCTCTGGAAAAGTACCCGCCGTAAAATACTGCTTTTCCGCGCCCCAGGCTAGTGATTCTGACCAAGTAAGCGGCGACAGATTCAGCTCAGAGCGATATTGGTTATGAGTGGCCACAATCTCTGCGACCATTGAGTCAACCTGAGCCATCGCCGCCAATGTCTGAACCGGATGGTTGGAGAACGCCATGGTTCCTGGCTTAATCGCGATCAATCCGACGGTTGTAGCCGTGGCAGTCAGACACCCCCAGCAAAGCTGGTGGCTTGATGAATGTGACCGCCCCAAGGGCGGGTGTCCTTGCTGAAGGTGCCTGTGAGTCAATTAGAATCGTCCACTTTGGTCAAACGCTTCCT
>CASBQH010000004.1 GCA_949127695.1 Synechococcales cyanobacterium PMM_0073 | reverse complement strand
GTACACGAGTTCTGTGCGTTTGGCTGAGATGCTTGAAGAACTCAGTCACGATAGCGTTAACCGTTTTCTGATAAGAGAGCAATACACTCCTAAAGACCTGTTTGATGAATTCCAAGGGGATGAGCTGTCTCAGAGGCAAGGGGTTCCTTTTAGGGTGGAACCAATTTGGGAAAATTGCTCGTGAGCTTCAGTCAAATCAAGAAAATGGTTGATCTAGACATAAGAACGGAAAGCTTGACTGACAAATCTTTTTTTGGCGGTAGCAATCGCTGCTACATCAGCTGAAAGATTTAAGCAAGCACCGCGATATTTTGCCGATACTTTGCCTTATGCGCCAGCTTGAGAATATTGAACGGATAGGCGACTCTTGACCAAAACACCAGATTCCAGACCTCAGCTACCAAACAATCAATTGCAATCGGCTTGAGTAAATAGGCGTCTACCTGAATTGCTAAATGCTGAGTTAGCTCTGCGGGCGAACAGGTTGAAGTCGCCAGAATCGGCGTTGCTCTGCCGCCAGTTAGCATCATCTCTCTCACCTGCTGAATCAATGGCTCAATGCGTTCACCCGCAAATCTCAGTTCGCAAATCAAAATGTCAAACGTTAGCGGATCGAATAGCTTCAAGGCCAGATTGACTGAACCCACCGCAGTCACCTCCGCACCATAACCCTCAAACACAGCAGCATAGAGCGCTCTGCTGTCGCAGTCATTATCTACAACAAGGATGTTCATGTTAAAATCTCCAGATATTTCGACGCTGATAATTTGCTGATTCATTCAACGGTCTAAAAATCTCTCTAGCTTCTCTCCCGGCGGCATATCCTGACAGCAGTGGTTGCAGCGCCAGTGTAGGCTACCGTGATCTAGATGGCGCAGCAGAGCGTTGGAGCAGCAGAGACAGCTATATCGGCTATGCATCTGAGTCGGATTGATCGCTCTAAATGGCTGTCTCTTAGCTGAAATGAGGCGCGCTGACAATGGCGCTGGATACAACATTAATTCACTCATTTTTCAAAAACCTCAAATGATCGGTTTATTGGTACAGATCGATTAGGTCATGGCGCTTTGTCTGTCAATGACTCTGCATCATCGGCGTTTGAGTTATCGAATGAGTTGTTTGATTACGATATAAATCAAAATTAAAATTAATTTGTCTTGATATTTATGCTGGGAAGTTCTCAGAAAGTCTTGGCTCGATAGGGCTGACCAAATTCCATCAAACGGTTCAACGCGCTACATTTCGCGCATGATGAGGTGTAGCCCTAATTAATCCGGCAGAATCTTGCCGCTAAGGATAATGTTCAATCAACCGATCGACAGTGCGCGAGAACTGCTGGCGCGATATCACGCGGGCGAACGGGTGTTTAAGGGCGCTGCTTTAAACGGAGTCAATTTGCAGGACGCGCATTTGGAGCAAGTTAGCCTGATTGAAGCCCAGATGGTAAAAGCCGACTTGAGCGGTGCTGATCTAAATGCGGCGCATTTGGAGCGGGCTAACCTGAGCAATGCCAACTTGGCAGGCGCAGATTTGGAGGGTTGTCATCTAGAAGGCGCAAATTTAGCAGGCGCAAATCTGGAGGGTGTCAAGTTTGATGGGTCGGTGATGCCCAACGGCAGAGTGCGCTGGCATGGGGTGGATTGAGCAGCGAGATTGAGCAGCGGGGCTGAGCCTCAAAAACCACGCTTCAACTGCCCTGCCACTCGCGGTCTTCTAGCTCTTTTTGCGGCAGCAGCAGCGTCGCTTCAATGTCTTGCCGGATCGCTGTCGTGATTTCACAGCTGCTGTTGAGGCAGTCTAACAAGAGCTGGTTGGCATCGTAGTAGCGTTGCAGCACCTGCTGCTGTTCAGGGCTAAACTGCCAGCTATGGTGAATCTGGCGGTAGCTGCTGATCTCAGCTTTGAGCTGGGCTGACCAAGTATTGTGATTTGCCTGCCACCAGAGCTGAAATCGCTCCTCGGGTTGCTCTGGAGCCGGAAACTGGATTTGCAGCTGTTGCAGTGACTTGTGAAAGCCTGCATCCAGCACAATTCCCAAAATCTGGCTGAGCGCCTCCCCACAAAGATGGGCGTGAGCGAAATCTGAGCTTTCAATTGCACAAGATTGCAGCAGGCTGTCTAACGCCGCATCCAAAAACATCCCCTGGTCGAGGGCGCAGGCTAGGGTAAAATTAGCCGCCACATGCGGCACCCGCGCCAGCGACAGGTAAAAGGCGCGGGCGGCGGCATCTTGGGTGGGGGCGGATTCCACCCGCGATTTTTGGCTGGCCCATTGCAAAAACTCTTGCAGATAGGGATCTTCGGCCACTAGGGCATCAATTTGCTGCTTCATCAGCTGCACCAGCGAATCAGCACTCCGCAGCATTGCCGCCGTTAGCAAAAAGATCTCGTGCCAGTGCGGGTCGGTCAGGTGACTTACCAGCCCGCTCAGCGCTTGCTCCAATGCCTGAAGGTTATAGCTGGCCACAATATTGCGCGCCGTGAAATATTCTTGAAACGCCAGGTAGGAGAAAGAGAAAATGCCGCGCGCCCGTTCGGTCAGCAGCCCGTGCTGCGACTCAATTGCCTTTAGCACCGCTTCACTGTCGAGCTGCAATTCGTCTGCATCGGTTGAAGCATTGGGGAGATGCCGAATATAGTCCTCAACATATTGCTCAATTGTCCGTTGCTCAAAGAAATACTGCCCATGCTCAAACGTAACTGCGGCAATTTGGCTCAGCAGCTTCAGCTTTTGAGGCAGCCGAAACCCACGATACATTTCATCGCGCTCCACGCCTCTGGCTTCGTCCCATTTGCCCAGCAGCAGATCCAGCCCTTCTTTATAAAACTCTGTCCGCTTGGTGGGAAATCGCCCCTCGCCTTGAAACACCCAGCAAGCCATATGCAAAAACAGCGGTGTCACCACCATTTGCCGAAACTTCCAGTTTTCCGGCTCATTCAGCCGCTGAATAAACTGCCGAGACTGGGCAAGCCCAGTCTCGGCAGTTGTCTGGGTAAAGGCAATGAACCATTTTTGGGCAAATGCCACAATTTGCGCCTGGGTAAATGGGGCAATTTCCACATCTGTAAAGCCGCGCAGGCTCAGCCTTTGGGCTGCCGTGCGGCAGGTGATAGCATAGCGATTTTTGTGATATTTATCCGAGAAGCGGCGAATTTCTCGCAGCACCAGCCCAACTTCTGGATGCAGCACTTCATCGAGTCCATCCAGCAGCAGCAGCAGCCGACCGGCTTGCAGCAAGGTTTCAATCACCGTCGGGTTGGCAATGCCGCTATTGAGAAACTCTTGCCGCAGATAGTTGAGCAGGCTAAATTCGCCGCTGCCTCGCGATTCTTCGACAAAATGCCGCAGCGTAATGAAGACCGGCACCCGCGTCGGCTCAAAATCACCGCGATTTGACTGGATGGCCAGATACTGCAAAAAGGTAGTCTTGCCGATTCCCGGCTTGCCCAGCAGTCTCAGCTTAGAGTAGGTTTCGACCGCCCAAATCCCCGATACCTGCTGCCGCGTCACATCGCCCAGGTCAATGCGATCAAAATCCTCTGGCCCCAGATTTTTCAAGTTGACCACCTTGAGCTGCTGCTGACTGGCCACCACCTCCAAAATATTCAGATCAATATAAATGTCATCCAGGCTGACCGGATGGCTAATATCTAAAAGCTGTAAGGTGCCGCACTGATCCTGCACTTTCTCTCGCCGCTGTTGCCTCACCTGCTGCACCAGCGCATCTAGCGCCACAGGCCGAATCCCTGCCCGCCGTGCTTCTGGAAATGCGGTTGGCGGGTCAATGGCGATCTGCCGCCAGTCTAGATCGAGGATTAAGCAAACCTCTAAAAAAAACTGACGATCGACCGGCTTGCCCGTGAAAAATCGCCAGATCGGCTGGCGAGTTTTGAGGTTTGCTTCTCCAGCCAGATTTTCCTGAGTCCATCCCTTCAAGGCAAAGGATCGTTTTGCCTGTTGAATTCCAGTGGGTGAGGCTTGAAGCGAACGTTTGACCATAAGCCAGACCTCCTGGTCAAAATTTCAAGAAATCAATCTGAGAAATTCAAGAAATTAAATCAAGAAATCACACAGAGCTAGACACCTGTGACTGTAGATCCTTTTCTTCGCTAATAACCGATTCGTAGTTAAATTTATACAAAATCCGAAAGATCACTCTACATTTATCTCGATCCAGCGCATCGCTAAATCAAACGTGATTGGGCTTCAGGACTCCATATGCTCTAGCCGTGGGAGTTCGTCGGCATTGCTGAATATTGGTATGAACCCGCTGAGTAGCCAGACTCTGAATCGGGAGGAGCGCCTGCGGCAAGCAAGCAAGGGGGGCGAATTCATCCGTCCATTCAGCAACGCCGAGAATCTACATTGTCTTGATTGAATACGATCATTCACTGAGGCCATCTAGACAAAACCGCTGGCAGAGCAGCACGGGCGAGTCAGGGTTGCCCTGCATCAAACAGTCTGCGGTGGCGCAATGCAGACAGTTGGCCTGCACCGGCAACGCAATTTCTTTAGCAGCATAGATGCTGATTCCCTGACTAATAAAGCCGCGTGCCTCTAGATCCGAGATCTGGTCGCAGATTAGCAGCGCGTGAGCCGTATCGAGCTGCTGACGCGCCAGATTAATTTTGGCCAGCGTTGCTGCAAACTGATGCGCGGCGGGCAAAATTTCGACCAGCACCTTGGCGCTGCGGCTTTTAAAGCAGGGCGGCGGCTCTTGAGCAAAAAAGTCTTTGTATTGCAGCGTCAGGCTGCCATCTGGATAGCGCCGACAGCGGATGAGCCGCAAAAAAGGACTGGTAAACTGCCCCGACTCATCCGCCTGATACCACCAAGACTTGTGCCAGCCATCCTGCGGCAGATTTAAAATATCCCGACTCTGCTCGGCGCTAAAGCCTGCTTCGGCTAGCCGCGAAATGGCCTGAGAGAGCGGCAGCATCTGGCCAAAGATTTGGCTGTCGGCCTCGCAGCGGGTGAGATCCAGATAGCCGCGTCGGTTGCCCTTAGTCCGGCTGTAGTCAGCCAGCCCCTGCTCCAAATCAGCAGGCGACTCTGCCAAAACGCAGTGCAGTTCTTCAAACTCAATCAGGCCATCGGCAGGCGCGATGGCAAGAGCAGGCGCAATCGGCAGGCCAATCGCTGAACGGACGCTGCCAATCCGGTGGGGCTGAGCAATCGGCGGCGTACAGTGACTCAGCAGCGACTTCAAAACGGGCTGATCCGCAATCGCCAGCGCAATCTGGACTCGATCATGCCAGTCGGCACAATCGGTATCAGAAGCTAAGCCTGCCAGCGTCGGGTGAATCATACCTTATATCTTGAGCCGACTCCCACCAAACTGGACTCATCCGTTGCTTTTCTTTGCATTTTCTAATCTTAAGCATCGGCTAATTCAGGCCAAAACCCAGGAAACCAGGGCAAGTCTCCGCTTCAGCGCCGGGTGAGAGGCTGTAAAATAGCTGGTAAGATACAAAACAGCTGCGATATTCTGGATGGAATCTCTATGTCTCTGCCTCTCGTTCCGCTGATCTATCTCGCTCTGGGCGGTGCTTATCTCGTGGTGCTGCCAGCCCTGCTGCTGCTTTACTTCAAAAACCGCTGGTATGTCTCTGGGGCGATTGAGCGGCTGTTTGCCTACTTCTTCGTCTTTCTGCTGTTTCCAGGGCTGCTGATTTTAAGCCCGTTTGTGAATATTCGGCCTCAGCCTCGGCAGATGGGTTAGAAGCTGTTTGTAAACATAAACTACGCCCTGATCAGCTCCCTAAATCCCCCTTTCTTAGATGCCCACAGGGCTATATTCTGGGGGACTTAGGGGGCGAGTGGAACAATACACGCTAATTTACAAACAGCTTCTTAGCCATGCGCCGGATTGACGTAATTTATATTGGTCTGGCCGTATTTGCAGCGGGCGGCGGTCTTTACCTGCTGTTGCAAACTGCTGGCTTAAATGGCATTAATGCCGGGATCTGGAGTCAGGTTTTGCTAGTTGCGGGTTTGCTGGGCTGGGTTGCCACCTACGCAAGGCGTGCCATGACCCAAAACATGACCTATAACCAGCAGCTGAAAGACTATGAAGATGCCGTGCTGCAAAAGCGGCTAGACGAAATGACCCCAGAACAGCTAGAGCAACTCCAAGCCGAAATAGAAGCGGAGAAGCAGGCTTAGGTTTTTTCCTCTGGTCGCTTTTGCGGGGCAGCTTGGCGATCATGCGCCTGGAATCCGCCTACCTCAGACAGCGTATACAGCGGCCTGCCCTTAATCTCTTCGTAGATCCGGCCAATATATTCGCCCAAAATGCCAATGCTAATCAGCTGCACGGCTCCCAGAAAAAACACCACCACCGTAATAATCGTATAGCCCGTCAGCGGCGAACTGGGCGCGAAAAACCGCCAGTAGAGCACCAGCAGACTCATCATCAGCGAAACCGCGCCTGCTGCCAGCCCCAGATAGGTGGAGAGCCGCAGCGGCACCTTTGAGAAGCCCACCAGGCTATTAATTGCCAGCGCCAGCGACTGGCTGAAGGTATATTTTACGGAGCCTGCATGGCGGGGAGCGCGGTCAAATCGCACGGCAGTCTGGCGGTAGCCCACCCAGGCGCGCAGCCCGCGAATGTAGCGATTGCGTTCGGGCATGGCATTGAGCAGATCGACCACCCGCCGATCCATCAGGCAGAAGTCGCCGGTGTCAATTGGAATTTCCACGTCGGCCAGGTGGCGCAGAATGCGATAGAACCAATGCGCCAGGAAGCGCTTCAGCCAGGGTTCGCGCTGGCGCTGGCTGCGCTGAGCATAGACCACCTGATAGCCCTGCTGCCAGCGCTCCACCAGCTGAGGCAATAGCTCCGGCGGGTCTTGCAAGTCAGCATCCATCACGATCACAGCCTGCCCTCGCGCAAAGTTGAGGCCAGCTGTCACGGCAATCTGGTGTCCAAAGTTGCGGGCAAAGCTGAGGT
>CASBQH010000003.1 GCA_949127695.1 Synechococcales cyanobacterium PMM_0073 | reverse complement strand
GCTTCCAGTCCCGCTGTTTCCCCGATTGGCGCAGGTGCCTGCTCCGGCTCAAGTGCAGCGCGGCAGCTTTGTGGCAGCAGCCGTTGAGCGCGTCGGCAAAGCAGTCGTGCGAATTGACACTGAACGTACCATTACGCGGCAGGTTGACCCCTTCATGAACGACCCATTTTTTCGCCGCTTTTTTGGCGAAGGAATCATGCCGCAAGGGCCTTATGAGCAGCGCCTGCAAGGGCAGGGATCAGGCTTTATTGTGAATGCAGATGGCACCATTTTAACCAACGCGCATGTGGTGGAAGGCGCTGATAAGGTGACGGTGATTCTCAAAGATGGTCGTCGCCTTGAGGGCAGCGTGCTCGGCGTGGATGAAGTGACTGATTTGGCTGTGGTTAAGGTGAAAGAGGCAGGGCTGCCTGTGGCCAGTCTGGCCGATTCAGATGCGGTGCAGGTGGGCGACTGGGCAATTGCGGTGGGCAACCCGTTTGGCCTAGATAATACCGTGACGCTGGGGATTGTCAGCACCCTCAATCGCTCAAGTGCGCTGGCGGGCATTCCAGACAAGCGGCTCGACTTTATTCAGACCGACGCGGCCATTAACCCCGGCAATTCGGGCGGGCCTTTGCTGAACGATGCGGGTGAAGTCATCGGGATTAACACGGCAATCCGCGCCAATGCCGCCGGGATTGGCTTTGCAATTCCGATTAATAAAGCCAAAGAGGTGATGCCCATCCTGGCGCGGGGCGAGCGGGTGACGCATCCTTACTTGGGCGTTCAGATTGCCACGCTGACCCCAGAGCTAGCCCAGCAAAACAACGACGACCCCAACTCAACCGTGATTTTGCCGGAGGTGTCGGGTGTGCTGGTCATGGGAGTTGTGCCCAACTCACCGGCGGCATCGGCGGGCATTCGGCGCGGTGACGTGGTGACGAAGATTAACAGTGAGGCAATTACGGATGCAGAACAGCTGCAAACGCTGGTAGACCGCAGCGGCATTGGCAAAAATTTGCAGCTGACGGTCAAGCGCGGCTCCAATACGCAGCAGATCTCGGTGCGAACCGCAGAGTTGCAGGCCAGAGAGTAGCGGTTCGATGCATTCGGTTCGTTTGTCCCCACTCAAGCGACTGATTTTAGGCGTAATATCTCAGGCGTAATATCAATGCGTTCTTCTGCCGTCCGCTGCCCAGGCTCTTCACGACTCCAAACTTGGCTAGCCTTCGCAGCTATGTTCATACTGACCGTCGGGCTGCTGCTTGCCATTTACCCAGCCAGCGCCCAGCCGAGTCAGCCGCTGAGTAACCAAATCGACGGCTTTCCGGTGACGCTAGATGGGCAGGTGCTGTTTCGCGTCAGGCAGGGGATTCCTGGGGTGGTCTCTGCCGAAGAGCGCGCCAGCGTAATCAATGATCGCTTGAATCAGCTCGCCAACGATAGTGCGATTGCGCCGGAGAGCATCAAGACTGAAGAGCAGAATGGAGCGTCGGTGGTGCTGGCTGGAGATACAGTGCTATTTACGGTCAACGATCTAGATCGCTTTGACGATCTAGATCGTCAGGGAGTGGCCAAGCAGACGGTTGAGCTGATGCAGGCTGCCGTGACGCAATATCGCCAAGATCGCAGCGCTGATAAAATCATCAGAGGTATTGTACTAACCGCTCTCAGCACGATTCTGCTGGCTGGGTTTTTGCTGATCCAGCAGCGGTTATTCTCTCGGCTATTAATCAAGATTCGCGCCGCTCGGCGTGCTGATATGCTGGACGTGAGGCTGCGAGGGCTGCAAATCTTTGGCTCAGAAGCAACTAGCTATTTGCTGGGCACGCTCGTCAGAATTCTGCGGCTGCTGCTGGTTTTGGGCAGCCTCTATCTCTATATTCCCTTTGTGCTCAGCCAGTTTCCCAGCACCAGAGCAATCGGCGATTCGATCTTTCAAGATATTCTCTATCGCTTCAGTCAGTTGGCCACAGGGTTTTTGCAATACCTGCCTAACCTGGCCATCATTACAGTTATTGCTTTCCTGACCTACTACACAATCCAGTTTGCCAAGCTCGTGATTTCCGAACTGGGGCGAGATCATCTCTATCCCTGGTTTTATCCAGAGTGGGTGGCTCCCACCAGTCGGCTGGCGGTAATTTTGCTGGTGGCAATTGCCTGCATTATTGCTGCCCCCTATTTACCTGGCTTTAATTCGCCTGCGTTCCAGGGTGTCTCGCTGTTTTTGGGGGCGCTCTTCACCTTAGGATCATCTTCGGCCATCGCCAATGCAATTGCCGGGATCATCTTAATCTACACCAGGGCGTTTCGGATTGGTGACATTATTCGGATTGGCGAGATTAGCGGCGAGGTGATTGAGAAATCTCTGTTTGTGACGCGGATTCTCACCTTTAAGCAAGAAGTGATTACCATCCCAAATGCGGCTGTTTTGAATAGCAACGTGGTTAATTTCAACGCAGTTTCGCGGGAGGCGCGGAGTCACTTAGTGCTTTACACCACAATCACATTGGGATATGATGTACCCTGGCAAAAAATCCATGAAGTGCTGATCCAGGCTGCCAAAGCGACGCCCGGTATTCTGTCTGCGCCCTCTCCTTTTGTCCTGCAAACTGCGCTGAATGATTTCAACGTCAGCTATGAGCTAAATGCTTGCAGTGATTCTCCTGAGCTGATGCCCGTAATCTACTCTAATCTACACCAAAATATTCAAGACTATTGCAATCAGGCGAGCATCGAAATTCTCTCCCCCAGCTATGCTGCCATCCGAGATGGCAATCATTCCACGATTCCCGAAAGCTACCTGCCCGCAGACTACAGCTCGCCGACGTTTCAAATCCATCGTCAAGATCATTAATCAAATCACTCAGTTGAGCAATTCGCGTTGCAGCGCCGCAAACGTGGGACTATGTGATAGACGGGATTTCTCCCTGCTCATCCCATTGCCCAGCTTGCCCAACCCCGTTCAGGACATTATTTATGTTTGGTCGATCTCAGGTCTCGGCTCGCCCGCCTGCTGCTCTGCGCCTGCTCTTTCGCGTCAGTCTACCGCTGCTGCTCTCTAGCTTTTGCTGGGGCTTCAATCCGCTCTGGAGTTCGGTTTGGAGTCCAGTGGCTCAGGCGCTGCCGCCCGGTAATGCGATCACAGACGGCAAGGCGCTGCTGCGCTATTCGCTGCCGATTCAGAACAAGCCGATTCGCGCAATTCAGGCCGATATTGAAGGAACCGCCGATTTTTTGCGGGCGCGACGGATGGCAGGCGTGACCGGCAACCTGAACAAAGCAGGCAAACTGCTCAACCGTAAAGAAGCCGAAATTTTGGCCAGCGTCCCGGCAGCGCGGCAGCCCCAAGCCACCGCGCTAATTGCCCAGATCCGCACAGGCATTGAAGACATTCAGGTCGAAGCGACTGCCGCCAACAAAGAGGCCATCTGGACAAAGCGCGCCAGCCTGCTGGATCAAGTTGGCGAACTCGAAGAGCTAATGGTGGCAGGTTTCCCGTTTGAGATCCCCGCAGACTACGCCAACCTGCCCCAGCTCAAAGGCCGAGCCAGCGTTGAGGTGAACACCACCCAGGGCAGCATGACGCTGATGATAGACGGCTACAACGCCCCAGTCACAGCCGGTAACTTCGTTGATTTGGTGCAGCGCGGCTTCTATGATGGGCTAGAATTCACCCGCGCTGAAGATAACTACGTGCTGCAAATTGGCGATCCGCCCGGTAAAGAAGTGGGCTTTGTTGATCCCAAAACCCAGCAATATCGCACCATCCCGTTTGAAGTGATGATTCAAGGCGACAAAAAGCCGATGTATGGCGTGACGATGGAAGAAGCAGGTCGCTACCTGGATCAGCCCGTGCTGCCCTTCTCGGCCTTTGGCACGCTGGGCATGGCGCGTCCCGGCGAAGATGTAAACGGCGGCTCCTCGCAGTTTTTCTTCTTTTTGTTTGAGCCAGAGCTAACCCCCGCCGGACTCAATCTGCTGGATGGCCGCTACGCCGTGTTTGGCTATGTCACCGAGAACAAAGAGCTGCTGGGCAAGCTGAAGCAGGGCGACAAAATTATCTCAGCCAAAGTAATAGACGGCCTAGAAAACCTGGTCGAGCCAGCCTAGCCGCAGCGAATGCAGGTCAACCAACTGGGTGAACAGGCGCTGCTAAAACGCCTGCAACGCTACTGTCTGACTGAAGCCGTGGGCGACGATGCGGCGCTGCTGTCGGTAGCATCTGGTCAGGCGCTCGTCGTCACCACCGATATGCTGATTGATGGCGTACATTTCAGCGACCGCACCACCAGCGCGACCGATGCAGGCTGGCGGGCTGCTGCGGCCAATCTGTCCGATCTCGCGGCAATGGGGGCTGAGCCTCTAGGAATTACCGTGGGGCTGAGCCTGCCCGGAATGCTAGAAGTCAGCTGGCTCGAAGGACTGTATCAGGGCATGGTGGACTGCTTAGCGCCCTTTGGGACGCCAATTCTGGGCGGCGATATCTGCCGCTCATCGGTGACAGCCATTGCGATTACGGCCTTGGGTCAGGTGCGGCCAGAGCAGGCGATTCGACGCAGTGCGGCTCAGGCTGGCGATGTGCTGCTGGTGACGGGAGCGCATGGGGCGTCGCGGGCGGGGCTGGAGCTATTGCTGCATCCAGAGCAGGGGCAGGGACTGACAGAGGCTGATCGATCTGCGTTGATTCAAGCTCATCAGCGACCGCAGCCGAGGCTAGACGTGGTGCAGATGCTGCGAGAGCTAGGCATAGCGCGCGTCGCAGGCATGGACAGCAGCGATGGCTTGGCCGATGCAGTGCTGCAAATCTGCCAAGCCAGCCGAGTCGGGGCACAGCTAGAGCGCAATTTGATTCCGTTTCCGGCCAGCCTCACCGCCTGGATTTCTGAAGCGCAGGCAATGGACTGGGCGCTGTACGGCGGCGAAGATTTTGAGCTGGTGCTTTGCCTGCCTCGCGCTGCGGCTGAGCGACTGGTGGAGCAGCTGGGCTCAGCGGCAATTATTGGCAGCATCACGGCAGAGCCAAATGTTTTGCTCAGAGATCAAAGCGGATTGCACCCGGATCAGCCGCTCAGATTGGAGCAAGGATTTCAGCATTTCTGAGCTGGCTCCGCAAATTGTCCTGCGGACTGTCCTGCGGATAATCCTGCGGACGTGTTATTATATTTCTAGATAGAAAAAGCTGCCGGATCTAGGAAGAAGCGCCTCCGCTGGTGGGTTGCTTCCGCTGGCAAACTCACTAACCGACCGCCCTAACCAATTTATGGAGCGGAGCGTTCGGTATGCCAGAGCGATTGACAGCTCATCACCTGGGCTAAGGCTTTCCCAAGCCAAATGCTCAAAATTAAGGTGATGCCAGTGCTACCACCCACATCACCTCAAAAAACAAACTCAACGAAAAAACCGTCAAGTCGAATTGAATTAACCCAATCAGCCAGCCGCCAGCTGGCTTTTTCATCTTATCGGCTTTGTCACCCTCCAGGCAAGCTCACCGCCGCTGCGATAGCCCGCCTTGACAAACACAAAGCCCGCCTCTGAAAACCGATCACCATAGAGCTGCATCTCAGCAGGCGAGAGCCGCAGCAGCTCAGCCACCTCCGAGGTTCTCAGCAGCCAGCCAGACTGGGCAGCGCGCTCCAGCGTTTCTAAATAGGCAAAAGGATCAGGCTGGGGGGCAGAGGGCTGAATTTTGGCGGCAAAGTCACTCAGCACGTTTAGCAGCTGCGACAGATCCGACTGATTCTGTGCTGTGGAAAGTCCGGCAGACTGTCCTGAAGAACCGGCAGCACTGTCTCTATTCCGCCTGCGGATGCCCCGGCTCTCCTGAAATTCTGCCGTGGTGCCGCCCGCCTGAATAAATTCATGCAGATTGTCCAGCAGCCGCAGCTGCTCTGCATTCACATAGGACTTATTGCCCACTTTTTCGGGTTCGATGCCGAGCGCATCTAGGCGGGTGTAGATAGCGCTCCGCACTAAGTTGTATCGATCAGGGAGCTGATTGACCGGCACTCGGTCGATCGAGTTGTCCATTCGCCGTTCCTATTCGGTTGTCTGACTCGGTTGTCTGACTCGGTTGTCTGACTCGGTTGTCTGACTCGGTTGTCTGACTCGATTGTCTGACGCGCCATCTGCCTGGTTGGCCAGCGGTCTTTGATAGCTTGTCCTCTGGACTGTCCACAGGATAGCCTGACTGTTCAATTTTTGCCATAGATCTGGGGATGAAATTTTTGTGGTGAAAATAATTTATCTAAAAACGAGTCCTCTGGACAGTCTTCCAGACAAGCCGCAGGACTGAGCCATTCGGCGCAAAATCTGTAGAATTTAGCCTTAAGCTTGCTCACTGCCTCAGAACAAGCGAGAATATGAAGATATATGACTAACCAATTTGGGCGCGCCAGAGCGCCAGATTTTGATGACAGCAGTTGCTTCAATTCCCAGTTTTTCAGCTAGTCAACTCAAGCTTGACTACGACTTGACAATCGCAGGCAGCGGCATTGTCGGCCTGACTTTAGCCTGCCTGCTCAAAGATTCTGGCCTGCGGATTGCCCTAATTGACGCGCAGCCTCATCCAGCCGGGTTGCAGCAGCGCCGCGCCTATGCCCTGACCTTAATGACCAGCCGAATTTTTGCTGGACTAGGCATCTGGTCAGAAATTTTGCCGCAGATCACTACCTTTCCAGAAATCCGCCTCGCCGATGCTGAAAGTCCGGCGGTTGTGCGGCTGCAACCTCAAGACTTGGGCACAGCAGAGTTGGGCTATGTGGGCGAACATTATGTGCTGGTGCAGGCGCTGTTAAATGCGCTGGCCGATGCTAAAGCCATCACCTGGCTCTGTCCGACGGAGGTGACACAGGTAGACTATCAGCCGGATGCGGCAGTCCTGTCGCTGCATGAAGCGGGCGAAACCCGGCAAATCCGTACCGGGCTGTTGGTGGCAGCTGACGGCTCCCGCTCTTCAATTCGACAGTGGGCTGGAATTGGCACAGCGGGTTGGCAATATTGGCAGTCCTGCGTCACGGCGGTGATTCGTCCGGCCAAAGCCCATGCCAACATTGCCCGCGAACATTTCTGGCCGAGTGGCCCTTTCGCCACGCTGCCGCTGCTCAACAACCGCTGCCAGATTGTGCTGACTGCGCCCCATGCGGAGGCCAAGCACTGGGCTGAGGTGGAGCCAGCCGATTTCTTAGCCGAACTCCAGCGGCGCTATCAGGGCGAGCTAGGTGAACTGGAGCTGCTGAGCCCGCGAGTGATCTTTCCAGTCAAGCTGATGCAGAGCCAGCGCTACAGCCAGCACAGGCTGGCGCTAGTGGGCGATGCGGCGCATTGCTGCCATCCAGTTGGTGGCCAAGGGCTAAACCTGGGCATCCGCGATGCGGCGGCATTGGCACAGGTGTTGCAGCAGGCGCAGCGGCAGGGCGAAGATTTGGGCGATTGGCGGATTTTGCGGCGCTACGCAGGCTGGCGACGGTTAGAAAACTGGGCGATTTTGGGCTTCACCGATTTGCTAGATCGCTGCTTTTCGAGCCAGTTTTGGCCAGTGGTCGCGCTGCGGCGGCTGGGGCTGCGAACCATGCAGCAGATGCCCTGGCTCAGATATTTGGCGCTGCGGCTGATGACCGGCTTAATGGGACGACCGCCTGAGATTGCCCGTGCTCCTCAGCCGCGTCAAGCTGAGTAACCAGCTGAGTAACCAGCTGAGTAACTAGCTGAGTAAAGAATGATCCCCAACTGATTCGACTGCTTCAAAAATTGAAGGATAATAGCCTGTATTACTCAAAGTGGGGTCATGATGAGTTCTGGGTCATCTAGTTCTGGGTCACTCATGCCAAAACGCAGTCGTCTGCTGACCTGGTGGGACTCTCTATCTTCGCTCTCGCGCTTTTTGGCAATTGCGCTGGCGGCACCGCTGCTGGTGCTAAACCTCTGGGCTTTGGCCACCATTTTTAGCTACTTTGAGTCGCTGGCGGTGGTGATGCTGGTGGCAGCACTGCTGTCGTTTATTCTCAATTATCCGGTGGCTTGGCTCGAAATTAAAGGGTTTCGGCGGACGCAGGCGGCAATTCTGGTGTTTTTGGGGGCGCTGCTGCTGCTGTCGGTGGCGGGCGTGACGCTGCTGCCGCTGGCGATTGGTCAGGCGCAGCAGCTGGTGGCAAGATTGCCCGAATGGTTTGACTCCGGGCAGCGGCAGCTGATGATGCTGAACGACCGGATTGACACCTTTGGTCTGCCGATTAGCCTGGATGGGATCATTCCGCAGCTCAACGATCGGCTGAAGATACAGCTCCAGATTATTGCAGGACAGGCGTTGAATCTCAGCCTCAATCTGGCTGTGTTTACGGTGGCAAAGCTGCTAGACGTGGTGCTGATTGCGATCTCGACGCTCTATCTGCTTCAGCATGGGCGAGATGTCTGGACGAGCCTGGTGGAATGGCTGCCGACTAAGGTGCAGCAGCCGTTCTCGCGCACCTTGCGCTCTAGCTTCCAGAACTATTTTTTGGGTCAGATTATTTCGGCCACCTGCATGGGGGTTGGCCTAACTTCGGTATTTCTGCTGCTGAAAGTGCCGTTTGGGCTGCTGTTTGGCCTCACCATTGGCCTAATGGCGCTGATTCCGTTTGGCGGCACTGCCGGAATTATTTTGATTATGCTGCTGGTGGCGCTGCGCGACATTGGGCTGGCGCTTCAGGTGCTGGCGGCCTCGCTGAT
>CASBQH010000002.1 GCA_949127695.1 Synechococcales cyanobacterium PMM_0073 | reverse complement strand
GGCGAACAGCGCTAGATAGTAGGCTAGCCCTGCCAGCGCGGCAATCACGGCTGCCACTAGCAAAATCAGCAGCAGGCTGGCCAGCAGTGGCGAAACCAGCGCCAGCCCAGCATAGAGCCGCTGCAAAGAGTCAAAGAGTCCGGCCACTAGCCCCAGCGCGACCAGAAGACCAACCGCAATACTGATTAGGCGGAGCCGCGACATGGACAGCTTGCAAAATTTTTGCTAACTCTCGCGTGAGAGGGTTTACTGACTTTGGCGAGAATAGCGACTCTAATAATCGCTATTTCGGCGGGGAGCGCCGCCGCCGCCGCCGCCACCCTCGCGCGGCTTGGCTTTATTGACGCGGATCTCTCGACCCAGCCACTCAGCGCCGTCTAGCTCCGAAATCGCCCGATCTTCCTGGGCATCTTCTTCCATTTCTACAAACGCAAAGCCTCTTTTGCGGCCTGTTTCCCGATCGGTCGGTAAACTAATTCGGCTCACTTTGCCATATTCAGCAAAGACTTCTCGCAGATCTTCCTCAGTCGCCTGAAAAGACAAGTTGCCAACGTAAATAGTCACGATCCTCTCCAAACCATGCGACACGGGGGCACAGCATCAGAACAGCCGAAAACAGGCAGGCGAATTACCGCCCTTTTTGCCATCAAATACTGCTTTTCTCGTGATCATATCCGATCTGTTTGAGAATCGCAGCAAAATCAAAAACATCTTTCTGTAAATTCCTGAGCCGTCCAGCCAAAAACCTGGATTATCGGACAATTCGTCGCATATAGTCGCCCCAGAGCTGAGCTGCATCGCCGCTGCTGCCGCTGGTTGGGCTGTTGTCATCATTGCCAAACCAGATGCCGGTGGTCAAGGCTTGGCTGGGCACGTAGCCGACAAACCAGAGGTCTACATAGTCATTGGTGGTGCCTGTTTTGCCTGCTTCGCCTAGTCCCAGTGCCCCTGCCTGACCGGTTCCAGACTGCATTACCCCTTGCAACAGACTGGTCATTGTACTGGCCACATCTGGGCTTAACGCCGCTTGGTTAATTTCGGCGTCTCTCTGCGCGTCGTAGATCACCCGACAGGTGCGATGGTCATCAAAATTCTCGCAGTCGCTGCTGTCGAGGATGCGATTGATGGTGTGGGGGCGATTGCGAACGCCCTGATTGGCTAGAACGCTGTAGGCTCCAGTCAGCTCCATCAGCGTCACCTCGTTTTGACCGAGGATCATCCCCGGTACGGGTTCGAGTTTGGCCGTGATCCCCATTTTCTGGGCAGTTCGCACCACCGAGTCTAGCCCCACCGCCTCAGCAATCCGCAGCGCCACCACGTTTTCTGACTGCGCCAAGCCGCTGTACATATCTAGGCTGCCAGCCCCAGAGCGACAGCCTTCAAAAGACTGCCCCTGCCAGTCTAGCGGCGCACAGGAATAGGCAGTGCCGGGAGAAATGCCTTGCTCAATTGCGGCGGTATAGGCAAAGGCTTTGAAGGTCGATCCGGGCTGGCGATAGGCTTGGGTGGCGCGGTTGAACTGACTCTGGCCAAAATCAACGCCGCCCACCATCGCCAGCACTGCCCCATTTTGGGAGTCTAGCGTGATCACTGCGCCCTGCGAGAATCCTCTGGCTGCGCCTGTTGTGGCCACTGCATTCTGCAAAGAAGCCTCGGCCTCGGCTTGAATGCCCAGATCTAGCGTGCTTTCAACGACAAAGTTGCCTTCTTGCGCCAGCTGCTCGCCCAGCAGCCGCTCAATTTCGCTGAAGACTTCGCCATAAAAATACGGGGCGCGCGTGCTGGACAGCTCTTTAATCGCCTCCGGGTTGATCTCAATCCGTGAGCGCCTTGCTCGCTGGGCTTCATCGGCGCTCACCATGCCCAGCACCACCATCCGGTTTAGCACCCGATCGCGGAACTCTACCGCGGTCTGGTAGTCGCGCACCGGGTTAAAGGCGTTGGGGGCGGGCAGGATGCCAATCAGCGTCGCGGACTCCGAAAGATCGAGATCTTTGCCCGACTTGCCGAAGTAAAACTGGGCTGCATCCTCAAAGCCATAGTTGCCGTTACCCAGATAGACCCGATTTAGATAGGTCAGCATCAGGGCGTCTTTGCTATAGAAGGTTTCTAGCTTCAGCGCCACCACGGCCTCGCGCAGCTTACGTCCGGCAGAGTCGGCGGTGCCCACATATTCGCGGAAAATGCTGCGCGCCAGCTGCTGCGTCACGGTGCTGCCGCCTTCGCGGATTTCGCCGCCCTTGACGTTGGTGACGAGCGCCCGAAAGATGCCAATGGGATCGACGCCCAGATGCCAGTAGTAGCGCGAGTCTTCTGAGGCAATCACCGCCTTGGGCAGATAGGGCGAATAGTCTGACAGCTGCTTCAGCTCTAGATGCGCGCGGGTTTGGGTGGGGCGCAGCGGCGTTTCGCCATCTCTGGAATAGACAACTACCGGCCCCTGCACCGAGGCCGGCAGAGGCCGCACTGCAAACCGCTGCCATTCAACGCTGACCCATAGCGCCGTCAGGGCGGTCAGTCCGGTAAAGCCGTATAGCCCATACCGCGCCGTTTTGACATACCAGGGCGGCGGATTGTGATACTGAATTTTGACCGCTGCTGCTAGTTCGGGGGGACCCAGCGTCAGCCGATCGCCATGCTTTAGCGGCAGCTTGTTCAGCCGTCGTTTGCCGCGATAGATGCCGTTGGTTGAGTTCTCGTCACGAATGATGAATGGGGCGTTGCGGCGGCGCTGGTCGCGGGTGAGCGACAGATGCACCTGACTCACGACCGGATTGCGGATCACGATATCGCAGGATTTTGAGCTGCGCCCCAGCAGATAGCGCTCGCCCAGCAGCGGATAGATATCGGCCTGGGTCGCTTCGGCATCCTGCACCCAAAGTTCTGGCACTCTGGCGTTGGGCTTGAGCTGAAGCTGCGAAAAATCGACCTTGGCCTGCACAGTGCGGACGGCCTGCGTAATGGCTCCCAGCAAAGTTTTGGGCGCGGGCGGCTGAGCGAGCGACTGCGGTTCAGGTTTTTGGGGCGGCGGGGGAGAGGTCATGTACGACGTAGAATTCTGTCGAACAAAGATACAGCTTGACGGGGCGATATTCCTGAAGCCAGCTATTCTAGCTCAATTGGCTCTCAGGTCTTAATCCTTAAATTCTAACTGAGCCGAGTGAATCCAGCGCTGGCTCTTGGTCTATGTGTCTAGGCCAGAAGCGCGTTGATCAAGGGCTGTGATCGGCAAAAAAAGAGACGCCCTCTTCGCAGAGTAGCGCCTACGGCAAGCAAGAAGGAGGGCGAATTCATATGTCCATTCAGCAAGGCCAAAAAAAGATTAACGAAACGGCAAGATGAAGTTAGACAGAGCAGGATAGAGCAACTATCACTTCGACCAAAATCATCCTAATTTCCCAGCGGCTTAGACAGGATTTTTCAAAATCAGGAGAGCTGCTGTCTTAAATTTTGACCGGCTCTCGCACTGATTCAAGCGTATGACATTCAGACGGCTCCTGGTAAAACGGACTGTTGTAGCGCTGCCGAAAATACAGCATCGGCAGCAGCCCTAAGCCAATTGCGCCTACCGTGTAGGCCGCCACCGTGCCGCCCAATGCCGGAATCTGCACAATCGCCAGCACCAGCAGAAAAATTGCCGAAGCCACTGGCCAGACGCCGCGCATAAACAGCGTGCGATTATTTTGGCGCAACGTCTTGCGGTAGTACCAGGCGCAGGCCAGCCCGGTCATTCCATAATAAAACGACACCATCACCCCAATGGCACTAATCAGGCTGGTCATCACGGCTCCAACGCTGGGACTGGTGCTCGATAGAATCAGTAAAAATAGCCCTAAGACTGTAATCACCAGTCCCGCCAGCCAAGGCGTCTGGAAGCGCGGATGAATTTCGGCAAACTTCTCGTGGATCACCCGGTCGCGACCCATCGAAAACAGCGTGCGGGCGCATTGGGTGAGCTGTGTTTCGATCGTGCCAACTGTACTCAGCAGCACCGCCAAAATCGCAATATTCCCCCAGGGCTGCGGCAAAATCGAGTTGCCCAACGCCGCAAACAGATTGGCGCTGTTGGCTTCCACCATTTCTGGCGTCATGCCAAACTGCACCGACACCTGCAT
>CASBQH010000001.1 GCA_949127695.1 Synechococcales cyanobacterium PMM_0073 | reverse complement strand
TCACCGCTAAACGCAACTTGCGTCCGACCCCAATGCCCTGGCAAATCTTGGAGCGCTGGCAGAATTTGCCCAATGGCGGTGCGAAGCTCCTGCTCGCTAGCCGCAGCATCCACCGCTGGCTCTAGATCGCTGGTGACGCGGCTGAGCTGCCCAATTCGCAGGCGGCCATCTTGCAGCTGCACCACGCCTGCATCCAGAATCGGCGGCAGCAGCTCTTGATGGGGCTGATCCCAGATGGCAGCTTGTTCAGCGGCTCCCGCCTTAGCTTCCATGTCAAACCGCTGGAGTTCGGCAGGCATAATCAGCGCTTGCAGCTTCAAGTCTACCGGCTCGGTTTCGATAATTTCTGCCTGGGTGAAATAGATGGGGCAAGCAATGCCCACCGACCGCAGCAGAGCGCGACTGGCGGCTCCGGCACAAATCGCCATTTGAGCCGCGCTGTAGGTCGCGATGCTAGTGGTCACGCCCGTCACCTGCTGATTGACTTGGCGTAGTCCTCTCACCTGCGTAAACTGGAGCTTGCCGCCCAGCCGCAGAAACGCCTGATTGTAAGCCGCGACCAGCCCGGTCGGCGAAACCTGTCCATGCGGTAAGCGCAGCGCCCCAGACAGCGCGGCAGGATTGAGCAGCGGCTCTCGCGCACAGGCGGCGGCAGGGCTGAGAACCTCTGGCGGAATGGCCATCTGGGCATAGAGCTGAGCCGCCTGCTGCGGATCGCGTTCGGCAGCTACGGTGAGCAGTAGATCAATCTCTCGAAACCCAGTATCAGCCTCTAGCTCAGCGCTGAGCTGCCGCTGAATTGCCATGCCTTCGTCGCAGAGCTGGCGCATGAGTGCAGTGCTGCCTGACCAGTAGGCAATGCCGCCGTAGCTGTAGCGGGTGGCGCTGCTGCTGGCCGGATCCAGCACCAAGACTGAAAACCCCTGCTTTTGCAGCTCATAGCTTAAGGCTGCGCCTGCCAGCCCATTGCCCACCACAATCCAGTCGGTCGCAGCCTCTGTCATCCGTTCTGCCTCAGCAATTGCAGTTTTAACTATAGGTTGATTTCTGGATCATTTCAGCCGTCGCTGCCAGTTCCGCTGGCCAGACTGCTTGGGCTATAACTGGGGAAGCGGTTGATTGATCTATCTATTCCAGGATCTCCCTTGCCCCCTATGCCCTACGAACTTGAACAGCAGACGGCAGTAAAAGCGGTGTTGCTGGCAGCCCAGCTCTGTCAACAGGTACGCCAGACAATTCGCCCGGAAGCGATTGAAAAAAAAGACCGCAGCCCCGTCACAATCGCAGACTACGGCTCCCAGGCGATGATCTGTCGGCTGCTGCGAGCTGCCTTTCCCCAAGATCCAATTGTGGCCGAAGAAGATGCGGCAGCGCTGAGCCAGCCTGAGATGAGCTCCTACTTGACGCAGGTCTGCGATCACGTTCAGCAGCTAATGCCTGACGCCCAACCAGCAGCCGTCACAGACTGGATTAACTACGGCAATGGCCAAGTCGGCTCGCGCTACTGGACGCTTGACCCCATCGACGGCACGAAAGGCTTTCTGCGCGGCGAGCAATATGCGGTGGCGCTGGCGCTGGTGGAAGGTGGCGAAGTCAAGCTGGGAGTCTTAGCCTGTCCGGCCTTTGCTGCTGATCCCCAGGCTGACCCGAACGCTGGCTCACTATTTGTGGCGGTGCGTGGACAAGGCGTCACGGTGGCTGCTATTCAGGGCGCTACTTTAGGCGCGGCCTCTTCAGTGCAGGTGGTGCGCCCGGAAGATACGGCCAACTTCCGGTTTGTCGAAAGCGTTGAGTCTGGACATGGCGACCACAGCCTGCAAGCAGCAGTGGCGGCGGCAGTCGGCATCACCACCGCCTCGATTCGGATGGATAGTCAGGCCAAGTATGCGGCAGTGGCCAGCGGTCAAGCCGCGCTCTATCTGCGGTTGCCCTCCCCCAAAACGCCCGACTACCGTGAAAAAATCTGGGATCATGCGGCGGGCGTGATTGTGGTGGAAGAAGCAGGCGGTACCGTCACAGATATCTTGGGTCAGCCGCTTGATTTTGGTCAGGACTATCGGCTGCTGCATAATCAAGGCGTGGTTGTGAGCAACGGCTCCTGCCATGCGGCGGTGATTGCAGCGCTGCGTGAGGGCAATTAGCCTGAGAAGTTGGCTCGCAGGTTGGCTCGCAGGTTGGCTCGCAGGTTGGCTCAAAATTGGGGCAAAAGTATTCCTGATGCTATTCAATCCCCAAATTCTGTTGGAGACTGGATCTGATCCATTGTCATAAACCATGTCAAATCTGTTTGAGATGATCGTGAAGGGCGGCCCGGTGATGATTCCGGTGGTGGGGTTTTCGGTCGCCACCATTGCCTGCGCGATTGAGCGCAGTTGGTTTTGGTATCAGCTGATGAGCCAGGAAGACAAAATTGTGCATGACGTGCTGGCTGCTGCTCGCTATAACCTGGAAGATGCCAGAGATATTGCCGAAAGCGCCCATGAACTGCCGATTGGCCGGTTTTTGCTGGCTCCGTTAAAGCTGAGTCAGCCCACCCCCGAAACCTTCCGGCTGGCGATGGAGGCCGCTGGCGACCGCGAGTTTATCCGAATGCGAAAAGGCGACAAGCTGCTGGAAACCACCGTGGCAGTTGCGCCCTTGCTGGGGCTGCTGGGAACCGTTACAGGGCTAATTGGCACCTTTGCCAGCCTGAACATTGGCGGCGGCGGCACGACTGAGCAAGCCACCCAGGCAGCAGGCGGCATTGGTGAGGCGCTCATTACCACCGCCGCCGGGATGATTGTGGCCATTATGGCGCTGCTGGTCTATCGCGTCATGGTGACGCTACAGTCACATCAGATCGACTACTTTTCGGAGGTAGGCACTGAGCTAGAGCTGATTTATCGTCAGATTTGGTACGAGCCAAGTCTGGCAGAGCGGGGCAGTCGGCTTGCCCTATTGCCAGATCCCTACAGACCCTTGCCCCCAAATCCTGAGCCAGCCGAGATTTGACCCGAATTTAACCCCAGATTGCTCTGAGTCAGCGCGGGTAATTCCAGCTAAAGATAGATGTTGATGGCGAGCTTGGTAGAATGTAAAAGACTTCGAGCGAGGGCAAGCTGCCTTTTGGCCGAAGCTAGAGCCATTTCGTGAGCGATTAAGCCTTGCTACTTCTGCTGACTTCAATTCGCGAAATTATTGCCCGCTGGTGGGCTGAGTTCACGCTGCAAACGCGGCTGATGGCGGCGGCAACGCTGGTCGTCTCTCTAATTATGAGTGGCCTCACCTTCTGGGCAGTCAACACCATCCAGCAAGATGTGCGGCTGAACGACACCCGATTTGGCCGCGATTTGGGACTATTGCTGGCCGCTAACGTTGCCCCAATTGTCAGCATCGACGACCGCACCGAGCTGGCTCGGTTTTCGCGTAGCTTCTATGACAGCACCTCCAGCATCCGCTATATTCTCTACGCCGACGAAGAGGGCAGTATTTTTCTGGGGATTCCCTTTTCAGAGTCTGAGGTGCAGAACTCGCTGACGATCCGGCGGCGGATGCAGCTGCCTGACAGCTACTCGCCCCAGTCAGATGTACCGGTGGTGCGTCAACACCTGACGCCAGATGGGGAAGTCACAGATGTGTTTGTGCCGCTGAGACATAACGACAGCTATCTGGGCGTGCTGGCAATTGGCATCAACCCCAATCCCACGGTGGTCACTTCTTCGCACCTGACCCGTGACGTGACGATTGCTGTGTTTATTTCGATCTGGGCGATGGTGATTTTGGGCGCCGTGTTTAATGCGCTGATGATTACCAAGCCGATTAAAGAGCTGCTGCTGGGCGTCAAAAATATTGCGGCGGGCAACTTCCGGCAGCGGATCGATCTGCCCCTAGGCGGCGAGTTGGGCGAGCTGATTCTCAACTTTAACGAGATGGCGGAGCGGCTGGAAAGCTATGACGAACAGAACATTGAAGAACTGACCGCTGAAAAAGCCAAGCTAGAAACGCTGGTCTCGACGATTGCTGACGGAGCGGTGCTGCTGGACACTAATCTGCGCGTGATTTTGGCCAACCCAACGGCGCAGCGAATTTTTGGCTGGGAAGGGAAAATTACTGGCAGAGATGCGCTAGAAATTTTGCCAGAAGCCGTACAGCTCATGCTCAGACAGCCGCTGCATGAGCTAGTCTCGCGGCAGTCTCACCTGGCTGAAAGTCCAGATGAAGCCACCGCTGAGCAGCTGCCCGAAGTGATCAAAGATGCGGCTGAATTTCAGATCACCATTCCCGAACCCCCCGGCCATACGGTGCGAATTCTGCTGACCACCGTGCTAGATCAGTACCGTGAGAGCATCAAGGGGATTGCGATTACGGTGCAGGACATTACCCGTGAAGTGGAGCTAAACGAAGCCAAAAGCAACTTTATTAGCAATGTCTCCCATGAGCTGCGGACGCCGCTGTTTAACATCAAGTCGTTTATTGAGACGCTGCAAGAATATGGCGAAGACTTGAGTGAGCCAGAAAAGCGCGAGTTTCTGGAAACTGCCAACCGCGAGACCGATCGCCTCACTCGCTTAGTCAACGACGTGCTCGATCTCTCGAAGCTGGAGTCTAACAAGCGCTATTCATTTGATGCCGTAGAAATCATACAGCCGGTTGAGCAGACGCTCCGCACGCACCAGCTCAACGCCCGCGACAAAGGCATTGAGCTGTGCCAAGAAATTGAGCCTGATCTGCCGCCCGTGCGCGGCAACTATGATCTGCTGGTGCAGGTGCTCTCTAATCTGCTGGGGAATGGCCTCAAGTTTACGCCAGTGGGTGGCAAGGTGGCCATTCGCGCCTATCGCCTAGATCCAGCCAGCAGCTGGGTTCGCGTCGAGGTCGCCGATACCGGCATTGGCATTGATCCAGAAGACCAGCAGGCAATTTTTGATCGGTTCTTTCGGGTCGAAAACCGAGTGCATACGCTAGAAGGGACTGGGCTGGGCCTCTCAATTGTCCGCAACATTGTCGAGAAGCACCAGAGCCAGGTGCATTTGATTAGCGAAGTGGGCGTCGGCACTACCTTTTGGTTTGATCTGGCAGTTGCTCAGTCGCCTGAGCCGCAGCTAGATGCAGCTAAGCAATTGATCGGCTAGTGCTAATCGGCTAGTGCTAATCAGCTAGTCAGCCAGAGTTTGTTGGTTCAAGGCCGCTCTCTCTTCTTGTTGCCGCAGCGCACTCAACCAGCGGCTAAAAGCCATGCTGCGAGTTTTGAGCAGATTTCCTGACCGCAGCAGTCAGGTTTGTAAAAAGAAATATACCCCATTGTTGAATCAGTTCCAGAATCCGCCCCCGGCATCACTGCCGAACTTGAACAGTTGCAAACGCGAGTTTATCCGCTGCCATCTCAATTGTCTGTCATCTCAATCTTGTGATCATGAAGAAACATTCCTGGCTCAACGCCCTGGAAAATATGTCGCTCGTCGGCTTAGGGGCTGGATCGGTTGCATCTCTACTGCTCAATCAAATTCTGTTTACGACCGCACCCCTCTCACTGCTGGTCGTGCTGGGCCTTGTCAATCGCCGCAAGCTCGCTCAAATGAGCAGCCGCCGCGAAACCACGCTAGCCGAAACCGATCAATATCTGGCGCTGCAAGTCGATCGGCTGCACCATCAGGTGTCGTCATTGCCCACCCCTGAAACAATTAATCGCCTCAACCGAACGCTGCTGCTCAAAAATCAGGAAGTCTCGGAAAAACTGCATAGCGAGATCGGCAGCCTGAAGCAAGGAATGCACCAGCGGCTAGCCTCGGTCGAGCAGCAGGCTGGCACCACCCGCCAAGATCTGCGGCAGCTGATGGATCGCTGTAGCTATCTGATGGAAACCGTCCAGCAGCTGACGACCGATCTAGGCGATGTCTCTAGCCAAATCCAGGCAGAGCCAGTTAAAGCAACGCTTGAGCAGCTGAAGCAAGATATTCGGAGCTTGCAGGCGAATTTGGACGGTCTAGGCCAATCTAAGCCGAATCTGGCGGTGCTGCAAGAGCATATTACTCGGCTGGATCGCCAGTTTAGCAAGCTGCCGCCGCCGGTAGATGTGAGTTCGTTGAAGCGTGAAGTGGGTGAATTGATCAAAATTGTGGCCGATCTGGTGCCCAGACGCGACCTGACTAGCCTAGTCAACCAGATGCAGACCCTGCAAGAGCAGCAGGAAAACCTGCGCCAATCCGTTGTTGCGATTGAAACCGCCGCGCTCAATTTCCGGCGCAGCTTTAACAGCCTGCCTAGAGCGGCACAATTGGATCAAGCCCGCAGCCAGCCAGAGGCAAGCGAGCCTGACTGGGCTGACCCGCAGCGGCAACTTGTGGTCAGCGGTAGCCCCACCCAAATCTATCCTGAGTTGCAGGAGATGGCGACCCGCTATCTGGGCAACCTGCGCCAGCAGCTGAGCACGATTCAAGCATTTGCCAACCAGCTCGCCCAGCAGCAGCAGCAGCTAAAAGAACAGTTTGGCCAGCTGCCCCAAACCCTAGATGTGGTGGCGCTTCAGCGGCAGTTTACCGAACTCTCGCAGCGAATTCCCGCCTCGGAGGGCGATATTATTGCCTTTAAGGCACGCATTCAGGAGGTGATGCAGCAAGAGCTGGACTATATCAACCAGCAGATGCAATCCTTGCCGCAAGCGGCATTCCAATCGTCTCAGCTGCTCTCCCAGTCGCTCTCCCAGCCGCGATCCCAGTCACGGTCTCAGTCATGGTCTCAGTCATGGTCTCAGGCAGAGCTGATTTTTGATCTGCCTAGCCCTGAGGCTGCCGCATCCACCCCAGGCAGTCGAGCTGTGTTGGAACAAGCTTTAATGGCGACTGAGCAGCGGCTGATTTTGGTCTGGCCTTGGTCTGAGCAACAGGCGCTAGACGCAGCGCTTTGCCGCAGATTTGAGCAGTTTTTAGATCAAGGCAAGCGGCTAGAAATTGGCTGGTGCGATTTGAGCGACCGGAGTCAAGACCGCTGGCTGAGCAAAATGCAGCGAAACTGGACAAGTATCAGCGAGCGCAGTCTGCTGCAAGAGACGCTCCAGCAGTTTCTCCAGCTGAAGCGCCGCTACCCAGACTGCTTTCAATTCAAAATTTTGGGCAGCAGCGAGAATTTCCTGGTGTCTGATCAAAGCTTTGCCGTGCTGGGCATGGCTGATGCGCTCACGGCCAGCAGCTTTCCCGAACTCCAGCTCAAGCTCAAAACAACAGATTCTGCCGTGATCCAGCGCTTAACTCGACGGTTTGAAGCGCCGATGCTGGACGACAACGACCTGAGCGCCTACTGGAATCGCGCCGTCACCCGCTATGACTTGGGCGATAAAGTCGGCGCAATTGCTGACTACAGCCATATTCTGGCGTTGAACCCCGAAGATCATGCGGCGCTCAACGCACGCGGGCTGGCCTACTATGATCAGGGTGATTTCAATCGAGCCATCGCCGACTTTAGCGCCTCAGTTCAGTGCTGGCCGCAGCAGAGCATTGCCTACTGCAACCGGGGCTTTATTCGAGCCGAGCAGGGGCAGGACTGGGAGGCAATCCAGGACTACAGCTGGGCAATTCAAGTCTCGCCTCAAGCCCCCGCCTATTTTTATCGCGGCGTTGCCTACCAGAAGCTAGAAAATCACGCTGAAGCCATTGCTGACTATAGCGAGGCGATTCGGCTGGCGGCTGATTCGCCGGTCGCCTACTACCATCGCGGCTTGGCTTGCCAAAAGCTGGGCTACTTAAACGAAGCGATCTCTGACTTTGAGCAGGCAGCGCAGTTATTCTGGCGGCGCGGCAGCAAGGCCAACGCCCAAAAAGCGCTGAAGAACCTAACGAAGCTCCAGCAGCAGCTAGAGTCATCCGACGAAGCCTTCACAGCGGCGCGGGTGGCCATGCCCGAAGCGGTCTAGCCTGATTGACGCAGCTGCGATAAGCTGAGGTGCAGACGCATTGGGTGGGAAGGGGCAATTGCAGGAGTGGCATCTTGAACCTCTGCTGCGCTGGCTGCGGTTTCGCAAAATTGCCTCGCAGATTCCGGTTGGCTGTAGGCTGCTCGATATTGGCTGCGGGCATTCGGCCTGGTTTTTGCAGCAGATGTCAGATCGAATTGAGCAGGGCATTGGCATTGACGTTAAGGTGAAGCCGATGCAGCTGGGCAATCTGCAAACGATTCCGCTCAGGCTCACCGAAGCGTTGCCCTTTGCCGACGCCAGCTTTGACCGGGTAACGATGCTGGCGGTGCTAGAACATATTCAGCATGAGCAGGCGATTTTGCAAGAGGTACGCCGGGTGCTGAAGCCTAGCGGCAGGCTGGTGCTCACCGTGCCGTCAGTTTGGTCAAAGCCGATGCTGGAGCTGTTGGCCTATCGTCTGAAGCTAGTAGATGAGCAGGAAATCCGCGATCATAAGCGCTATTACAATCGGGCGCGGTTGGAGCGGGCGTTGATTGCAGAAGCCCAGTTTAGCGAGTTTCGGCATCATTACTTTCAGCTCTGGATGAATAATTTTTGCAGCGTGACGCGATAGCTACAGCGCTGCAAATTAATCGCTGTGATAAAGCTGCAATAAAAGCTGCAATAAAATTAAAATATCGCTATAGATATACGCCATAGATCTTCAGATCTTTCAGCAAATGCCACCCGAACAACTATCAGCAGAGCATCCCGGCTTAGCATGGCTCCACTGGGCGCAGCGACTGCAAGCCATTGCCCAAAACGGCCTCACCTTCACCGAAAACCCCTACGATGTTGACCGATTTCAGCAGATTCAGGCGCTAGCTGCCGAAATGATGGCCGCCTATACAGATGCTGATCCAGCCTACGTGCAAAATTTATTTGATCAGCAAACAGGCTACGCCACCCCAAAAATTGATACGCGCGGAGCAATCTTCCAAGCTGATCAAGTGCTGCTGGTGCTAGAGCGTGAAGACCAGAAATGGACGCTGCCAGGAGGCTGGATTGACGTGGGCGAGCCGCCCGGAGCAGCGGTAATCCGCGAAATTTATGAGGAAGCGGGCTATGAAACCAAAATTTTGAAGCTCGCGGCAGTCTATGATCGCAACAGGCATCCGCACCCACCCCTGATCTTTCATGCCTACAAATTATTTTTTATCTGCGAAATCACGGGTGGCGCGGCTAAGCCCAGCATTGAAACCGACGCGGTTGAGTTCTTCCCGGTGCATGATCTACCAGAGCTGTCATTGGGGCGAGTCTTGCCCTCCCAAATTCTCAGGCTCTATGAACATGCTCAACATCTCAATTGGCCAACTGAATTTGATTAAACCGCTGATGGAGTCAGCCCGATGAAGAGACTAATCCAACTATTTCTTAACGGTCTACGCCGCCGTCCGGTCGTTCATATCAAAATTCAGACAGGGCGTTTTAAGATTGTTGGCTTGGGAGCCTGGTATTCTTACTGGCGTGATCCTTATCACCTACTATTAACCGTTCCCTGGACAGGGTTTATTGCGATTATTAGTCTGCTCTATTTTGCGACAAATATGCTGTTTGCGCTGCTCTATCTATTGCAGCCCGGAAGCGTTACCAACACAAATCCTGGCTCGTTCTCAGATGCCTTCTTTTTTAGCGTCCAGACGCTGGCCACAATTGGCTACGGCGTCATGGCTCCTCAGACCTTTTATAGCAACACCATTGTCACGATTGAGGCCATGGCAGGTTTGGTGGGCGTAGCGCTAATGACCGGGCTGTCTTTTGCTCGGTTTTCACGACCCACGGCCAGAGTGCTGTTTAGTCGCCCTGCGGTGGTGATGCCTTATGAGGGTATACCGACGCTAATGTTTCGCACCGCCAACCAGCGCCGCAACCAGATTTTAGAAGCGCAGATGCAGGTTTACCTGATGCGTGATGACGTGAGCAGTGAAGGCCATGCCATGCGGCGATTTTATGACCTGAAGCTGCTGCGCCGCCAAACGCCTAGCTTTACGCTCAGCTGGACGCTGATGCATCCGATTGATTCAAGTAGCCCGCTTTACGGCATGACGACCGAATCACTGCTGCGGACCAACGTGACGATTGTGGCTTCTCTCAGTGGGATTGACGAAACTGTAACTCAGACTATTCACGCTCGCCATGTTTATGCGCCACAAGATATTCTCTGGAATCATTGTCTAGCAGATATTTTTTATAATACAGAAGACGGGCATCGATATATCGACTACTCCTATTTTCACGAGGCGCGAGCACTTGAGTTAGCTTCAACAGCGGTCGGCTGATTGTGGGGCGGTAGAAATGCCTTGCCGCCGCCGATCTGGGTTGGTTGCTGATCTCGAAGACCCAGATTTCCCCAGAACTCGGCTTGTCTGTCTAGAAAATACGTATAACGCAGTCCTCGCTGTCTCAATCTTTACAATAATTTTGCGAATAGAGCAGGTTGGGGGGTGACACCCTACAGTGAAATAATGGCATAATGTGTTATGTAGATGCACCCTGATGGTTGGGAGAGTTCGCAAATGGCTCTCCCTTTTTTATAGGCTGATCCGGGCTCAACCTACGTTGGCGCTTCTCGAATCAAAAAGCCCCCTGATCGACGGAATCAGAGAGCTAGAGGAATATTAAAACTAGATGGCGCACCGCAGCCGCGCAGATGCAGCCAAACAGAAACTCAGCTTAAGCCTGACGTGAGTAGTACTCAACCACCAGCAGCTCGTTAATGGGCAGCGCCACCCACTCGCGCTCCACGATGCTGTTCACCTTACCTTCCATTTTGTTCTTGTCAAATTCCAAATGGCTAGGCGTATGCGCCAAACCGGGGAATTGCAGGTTTGCCTCCACCAGGCGGCGAGAGCGCTCGGTGTTTCTAACGCCAACCACATCTCCAGGCTTGCACTGGTAGCTAGGAATATCCACGACGCGACCGTTGACGGTGATATGGCCATGATTCACCACCTGGCGCGCGCCGGGAATGGTGGGTCCCATGCCCATCCGAAACACCGTGTTGTCAAGCCGCATTTCGAGAAACTGGAGCAGCACCTGTCCGGTGGAGCCAGCCGCTCGGCGTGCCTTCCGCACGTAGCGCAGCAGCTGACGTTCGGAGACGCCGTAGTTAAAGCGTAGCTTTTGTTTCTCTTCTAGGCGAATGGCATATTCTGAGCGCTTTTTGCGCGCCTGTCCATGTTGTCCGGGGGGATATGCTCGCCGAGCAGTTTTGCGCGTCAGTCCGGGCAAATCGCCCAGGCGACGGGTCACTCTCAGGCGAGGGCCTCGATATCGCGACATCTAGATTTCCTCTTTTGAAGTTCTGAAGTTGAGCCAGCCAGATTAATTCTGGCCAAAGCTCTCATATTAGCTCCAGTACAGCCATCTCGACAACCCAAAATTGTATTTTAGCGGCAGTACAGCAGCGAGTCTAGCGGCAGCGACTTCCATACCAAATTACCAGATCGCCGCTGGGCACGACCCGCATACACCAGGGAATTTGGGTGGCCTGAGCAGACGGCGCGGCAATGCCAACCAGCAGACTCGCCAGCAGCCCAGCGTAAATTGTACGAGACATCGCAGAAGCTCCAGATTCAGGAATTCCAGAATGCCCAATATTTGCCTAGAAATAATTGTTTCTTAATCAAGCGTTAACTCTCTAGACGCAGCAAAATCTTGCGGGCAAGCGGTAGGATAAAAGGCGCTGACCGAATGCAAAAACCATGTCGGATTTGAGAACTGAGCTGGCCGAAGCCCTAGATGAAGCCGAATGGGAATGGCTGATGCCACATGCCAAACGCGATGCGATTGTGATGGTGGCGGCGGGGCTAGATTTGCTGGATGTGGGAGTAGCCATTGCCCAAGACGATACGGCAACCGTGCAGGGCTGGATTAGTCAGCAGCAGCTATTTAAGCCCTCGCCCGCACAGCTTTCGGCTTGGGGCAGCGAGCCGAACTGCCGCTTCAAGGCGCTGATCGTGCAGCCCTATGTGCTGGTGCAACTGCCTTAGCATCCCAGCTAGCGGGCGTCCCATTCTGCTGCGGCATCGCTGACGGCCTGATCGACCGGCTTCTCGTCCAGCATTGCCGCCTGTAGATTGTCATAGATTATCTTTTGCAGCGCTTTAATGTCTTTAATTTGGGGCAGCAAGATCTCGGCATCTGACATTTGCTGGGCGCTGATCTTCCGCGCCTGATCAAAGGCGGGCGCAGCGGCATCCACCTGAGTAAAGTAATTGTCTTTGAGCGCGGCGGTGGTGGAGGGCAGCACGTTGGCAGCTTTGGCAAATGAGAGCTGGTTGGTGTTGTTGGTGACGAACAGCGCAAACTTCAGCGCGGCGTCTGGCTGGTCGCTGCTGCGTGGAATCACCAGATTCATCACGGCGACGTTTTTCTTGCCGGTGCTGCCAGTAATCTGCGGTGCGACTGCCGAAGCTTGGGCAATGGCGGGCGCATCGGTTTCAATGGTTTTGAGAAACTGCGGCCCGGTGGTGAGCATCGCCGTCTCGCCCGCCTGATACAGCTCAATGGCGCGGCGGTGGCCTTGGGTGAGCACCTCTTTGGGCAGCAGATTTTGCTGATAGAGATCTGTCCAATATTGGAAGGCGGCTTTGCCCTCGGCGCTATTAAAGGCGGCTTTGCCGTTGGCATCTAGCAGCGTCACGCCCATCTGCACCATCGACTGCAACAGCTCGGCTGAGTCTTCGGGGACGACGGTGGTGAAAAAGGCGTATTTGCCAGTTTTGGCTTTGACCTGTCTGGCTGCTTCAGATAATTCTGCGTAGGTAGTGGGCGGCGTTGTGATCCCGGCCTGCTGTAATAGATCTTGGTTGTAAATTGTGACGCTGGTGGAGAGATACCAGGGCAGGCCAAAGCTTTGGTTCTCAAGGCTGCTGGCCTGCCAGATTTTGGGCAGAAACTGGGCTTTGTCAGCGGCAGGCACGCGCTCATCTAGCGTCAGCCAAGCGTTGCGTCCGGCCAGCTGAGCCGCAAAGTCAGGGTTGAGATTCACCACATCGGGGGCGGTGTTGGCCGAGACGGCGGTGAGGATCTTGCTCTGCATATCGCCCCAGGGCACATCTACCCAGCGCACCTTCACGCCTGGATTTTCCTGCTCAAATTGGCTAATCAGCGTTTTGAAATAGTCTGAAAACTTGGCCTCTAGCTGCATCGTCCAGAATTCGACCTCAGCATCCCCTGATTTTGCCGGAGCTTGAGCGGGGCTACAGCTCACCATCCAGCTCAGCAGCAGGCCAAGCAGTGTCAAAATTCCGAATTTCCACCAGGCTGTTTTCATCACCGATTTTCAAATCAACTCTATAGAACTCGCTCACGATTCAGATTAGCGTACCAGCCGCACAAACTTGCGCTTGCCGACTTGCAGGACTTTGCCGAGCAGCGGCTCAGCTGTCTTGAAGCCCAGATCTACTGCATCCACGCGCTCGCCGTCTAGCCGCACCGCGCCGCCCTGAATCTGCCGTCTGGCCTCAGAGCTGCTGCCACAAAGCCCCGTAGCGCTGAGGATAAAAAACAGCTTGGCCGGAAACTCGACGGCGCAGAGCGAAAATTCGGGCACGGCTTCGGCCTGCTTGGCGTCGCCCTGCGTCAGCGTTAGGGCGGCCTGCTGCGCTTCGAGTGCCGCTGTTCTGCTGTGATATTGGCTCACCACCTCCAGCGCCAGCAGCTTCTGGCAGTCGCGCGGATGATCTGGCAGCTGATCGAGCGGTAGCTGAGTGAGCAGCTCAAAATACTGGTGGATATTGGCGTCGGCCACTTTTTCGAGCTTGGAGTACATCGTCAGCGGATCTTCGCTCAGCCCCACATAGTTGCCCAGCGACTTCGACATTTTTTGGTTGCCGTCCGTGCCGGGGAGCAGCGGCATTAGCAGGCCAAACTGCGGTCGCTGACCAAAGTGGCGCTGCAAGTCACGCCCGACGGCCAGGTTAAACTTCTGGTCTGTGCCGCCCAGCTCTAGATCTGCCTTCAGCGCCACTGAGTCATAGCCCTGCATCAGCGGGTAGAGAAACTCATGCAGAAAAATCGGGTTCTCTTTTTTGTAGCGCTCAGCAAAGCCTTCTTTGGCCAGCATTTGCCCAACCGTCATGGTAGAGAGCAGTCCCAGAATTTCGGCCAGATCGAGCTTGGCCAGCCACTCAGAGTTGTAGCGAATCTCTAGGCGTCCGGGGCTGTCAAAGTCGAGGATGGGGCGGAGCTGCTGAATGTAGGTTTCGGCGTTTTGGCGCACCTCGGCGGCGGTGAGCTGCCTGCGGACTTCTGATTTGCCAGTGGGGTCGCCAATCTGGGCGGTAAAGTCGCCAATCAGCAAGACCGCCGTATGGCCAGCATCCTGAAACGCCCGCAGCTTGCGATACACCACGCTATGCCCCAGATGAATCTCGGTGCCGGTGGGGTCGATGCCAAACTTGATCCGCAGCGGTCGGTCAATTTGGCTCAGCCTCGCGGCCAGATTTTCATTCGGGTCGCTGGAATTGGGCTGATGCGGAAAGACTTCGACCATGCCGCGCTCCAGCCAAGCCGGGAGGCTCGCAGAACTGGAGGTTTGGCTGGCAGCTTTTTCAGATGCGCTTGAAGTTTCGAGACCCATAGTTGGCAGCTTAATGAAGTAGCAGCTTAATAAACTAAGAACTTATTGGCCAGTTTTTGTAGAGATCGGCTAGACTCTGCTGAGACTGGTGACGCTTCAGCTGAGCCACCCCAACCGGGAAACAGCCGAACCGCTAGCAACCACTCTGGCCAAATCCAGCTGGATCAGTTCACAATAAATGCACAATGATCCTGGATAACCAGACTACTATAATTGCAAAACTCTTAGGGAATTATCACGGCTGTGTCTCCTAATACCGCTCGATCAAATCAGCCAGCAAAGCCAAACCCGGCGAGACCCAACCCCGCAAGGCCGCCGGTTCAGCCTAAGCCACCCTCGCGTCCCCCAACAGAATCTGGCGATGGACGGCATCCGGTGCTGGCTTATGTTCAGTCGGTGGCGCAGGTTTCGGCAGGCACGATTTTGGGGATTACCATGCTGACCAGCTCGCTGGTGGCGGGCGGTTTGGTGGGGCTAGCGCTCAGCTTCCGCAACCTGCCAGATGTGCGGGTGCTCCGCAACTACATTCCCTCAGAGACCAGCTACATCTATGACATGGACGGTACGCTGCTCGACAGCCTGCATGACGAAGCCAACCGCGAGGTAGTCGATCTCAATCAGATTTCGCCGAATCTGAAGCGGGCGGTGCTGGCAATCGAAGACAGCTATTTTTTCTCGCATCACGGCATTAATCCTTCCGGGATTGCCCGCGCCACGCTGGCCAACATGGCTGAAGGGCAAACGGTCGAAGGTGGCTCCACGATCACCATGCAGCTGGTAAAAAACCTGTTCCTGACGCCAGAGCGCAGCATGAGCCGCAAGGTGGCTGAGGCCGTACTGTCGCTGCGGCTAGAGCAGGTCTTCACCAAAGACCAGATCATGGAAATGTATCTGAACCAGGTCTATTGGGGGCATAACACCTACGGCGTCCAAACTGCCGCCAAGAGCTACTTCAACAAGCCCGCTTCTGAGCTAAACCTGGCCGAGTCGGCGATGATGGCGGGGTTGATCCAGGCTCCCGAAGTGTTTAGCCCGTTTGTAAATTACCAGACGGCCAAACAGCGACAGCTCTTGGTACTCGACCGAATGAAAAAAATTGGCTGGATCACCGCAGCCGAAGCAGAGCAGGCCAAAGCCACACCGCTACAGCTGGGCGAAATTACCTCATTCCGCGCCAGTCAGGCTCCTTACATTACCGATGCGGTGATTCAAGAACTGACCAGCCGCTTTGGCAAAGAAGCCGTGTTGCAGGGCGGAATGCGGATTCAGACCACGATCAACCTTGAGCTTCAGCGCAAGGCCGAAGAAACCGTGCGCGAAGGCATCGCCTCAATTCGCAGCCAAGGCGTCTATGCTGACCAAATGGCGCTGGTGGCGGTCGATCCGCGCACGCATTTCGTCAAGGCGATGGTGGGCGGCGTAGACTACAGCCAGAGCCAATATAACCGAGCGATCCAGGCGCTCAGACAGCCCGGTTCGGCCTTTAAGCCGTTTGTTTACTACACGGCCTTTGCCAGCGGCAAATACAGCCCCGACTCGACGATTCTGGATGCGCCTGTGAGCTATCCAGACGGAGACAGCTACTATACGCCCCAAAACTACGACGGCGGGTTTGCCGGAGCCATGACGCTGCGGCAGGCGCTGGCACAGTCCCGCAATATTCCAGCTGTCCGCTTGGGGCAAGAGGTGGGGATTAACCGCGTGGTGGAAGTCTCCCGGACGCTGGGGATCAAAAGCCCAATGGAGCCGGTGACTTCGCTGCCGCTGGGTTCGGTTGATCTAACTCCGCTAGAAATGGCGGGAGCCTATGCCACCTTTGCCAGCGGCGGCTGGCAGTCCGAAACCACCACCATTGCCCAAGTCACCGATAGCAAGGGCAACGTGCTGCTAGACAATACGCCCCGACCTCAGCTGGTGCTAGACCCTTGGGCGGTGGCGGCGCTCAACTCGGCGATGCAGGACGTGATCAATCGCGGCACTGCCGCATCGGCGCGGCTGGATCGTCCAGCAGCAGGCAAGACTGGCACCACCTCCTCCGAGCGCGATATCTGGTTTGTCGGCTATGTGCCGCAGCTGGCAACCGCCGTCTGGGTGGGCAACGATAACTATAGCCCAATTGGCAAAGGCGCAACAGGCGGCGGATTCGTCGCACCCGTCTGGCGCAATTTTATGCTGAAGGCGCTGAGCGGCGTGCCGGTCGAGAATTTCAAGCCGATGTCTAATTTCGTCAAGCCCTAGTTTTTGAATTAAGGCTGCGAGTTCAACCTGTAAGTTAAGACTGCTGCTCCAGCTCGCTTTTCATCCGCTCTAGCGTTACCTGCATCTGGTCAAACATCTGCTGGGGCGTAACGCCAAACTGGTTAAGCTGAGTTTTGAGCTGCTCGACGGTCATCTGCGCCATGAAGTCTTCTGATAGCTCGAATCGCTTCATAAAAACGCGATAGCGATCCATCATTGCTTCCATTTGGTCAATAAAAATCTTTTTGCCTTCGCGGTCAAATTTGCCATAGTCTGAGCCGAGCCGCGTTAGAGACTGGTAGTCCTCAAACAGCTGCTTAGCCTCATGCTGGACAATTTCAGAATCAAAAAATCCCATCGCTCGCCTGTCGCCTACTGCATATTATGTGATCAACCTGCCGATGCAGGGATTCCAGCCTGGTTTGAGCTGCTGGATCAAGCTGCACTGAGTCGATACGCTCATTCTAAATCACTCTTTCGCGCCGCTAGTCAGTCGCCAGAGATCGGATATCTCTACTCCAGCTTCTGCCTGTGACGAGGAATGCAGTTGACGCATCCCAGGCTATGAAGTTAGCCCGCTCGCTATGCATCAATCTGGACTAGGCGTATGATGGCAGCTGATGGCAACTGGTGGCAGCAGGTTTTTTACCCATAGAACTAAAATAAAATTTTTTACACTGATTTATCTGAGGCCAGTTGTTGATGCAGCCAGTGCTCCAAAATTTTTTAGAATCTGCCAAAGCCTTTCCCAGCGGCCCACTCAGCCTCGACTCGCCGCTTTATATTGAGCGACCGCCGCTTGAACAGCTCGCCTACAGCGAAATTTTGCAGCCCAGCAGCCTGCTGCGGATCAAGGCAGCTCGTTCGATGGGCAAAAGCTCATTGCTCAATCGCGTTTTGGCTCATGCCGAAGCCCAAGCCTACCAGCTGGTGCATCTCGACTTTCAGGAGGCAGAGGCAGCAGCGCTGGCCTCGCTGAATGCGTTTTTGCGCTGGTTCTCCACTTACGCCAGCTACAGCCTCCAGCTCACCCCGCGCTTAGATGACTATTGGGATAGCGAGGTGGGCAGCAAGATCAGCTGTAGCCTCTACTGGCAGAGCTATCTGCTCAGCGCCAGCCAACAGCCTTTGGTGCTGGCACTCAGCAATATTGACCTGCTGTTTGACCAAGCCCCGATTGCTGCTGAGTTTTTGGCGCTGCTGCGGGCTTGGTATGAAAAGTCAAAGCAGAGCGGCAACTGGCGCAGGCTGCGGCTGATTGTGGTCTATTCGACTGATGTCTATGTGCCGCTGGATATTAACCAGTCGCCGTTTAATGTGGGGCTGCCCTTAAAGCTGCCGCCCTTTACGCCAGAGCAGGTGACAGAATTGGCCGGTCGCTATGAGCTGGACTGGCTGGAGAACGAGCTGGGCAATCTGCGGCTGGCTGCCCTCCAGCAGCTGACAGGTGGGCATCCCTATTTGGTGAACTTAGCGCTCTACCATTTTTGCCGCGCCGAGCTGCCGCCAGAAGAGCTGCTGCTGCGTTCAACCACCGAGTCAGGCATCTATGCCGACCATCTGCGCCGCCTGCTGAATTTGCTGCAAGCCGAGCCAAATTTGGAAGATGCCTTCAAGCAGGTGATTTCAGCCGACGCACCAATCCGGCTCGACTCAGCCTCCACCTATAAGCTAGACGGGCTGGGGCTAATTACGCTGCAAGGCGATCGGGCGATTCCCAGCTGCGATCTCTATCGGCTCTACTTCAAAGAAAAGCTATTTTCTTACCGCGAGGTGATCCTGAAGCTGGAGCATCTGAATCGAGCCGGGATTCGGTTCGGTAGTCTGAGCGCACCGCAAACTGTCGCTGGAACGAGCCAGAATCAGCAGCTAGATGCCATGACGCAGCTGCCCAATCGGCAGTATTTTGAAGCTTGTTTGCAGGCAGAATGGCAGAAAGCCAGCCAGCAGTATTCGCTATCGCTAATCTGGCTCGATATTGACTACTTTAAGGTCTACAACGAAACCTACGGCGAGGCGGCGGGCGACCGCTGCTTACAGCAGCTGGCGGCAACTCTGCGCCAGGTGATTCAGCGCCCCCATGATTTAGTGGCTCGCTACAGCGGCGAGGAGTTTGTGCTGCTGCTGCCGCAGACCGACTTGGCGGAGGCCGCCTTTGTGGCAGAAACCATCTGCGCCCAAATGGTAGCGCTCAACATTGCCTGCGATTCTGCCACCGTCGATGGCCTGCCCAGCTCGGTGCTGACGGTCAGTGCTGGCGTGGCGGCGGCTACGCCGCAAGCGGGCGAAGCGCCAGCCAAGCTGCTAGATGCGGCCAGCCGCGCCCTCTACCAATCTAAGCGGCAGGGTGGCAATCGGGTGACGGCGATTGAAGCGAGATGAGTATGCGGCTAGGTCAGACAAGGGTGAAGCATGGCGAGTTTTGAGTATCAGGTCGGCGGTAGCCTGCAAGCCGAGCATCCCACCTATGTCTGGCGACAGGCCGATGAAGACCTCTATCAGGCGCTGCGCCAGGGCGAATTTTGCTACACGTTTAATTCGCGGCAGATGGGCAAGTCCTCGCTGCTGGTACAGACGAAGCATCGCTTTGAGCAAGCAGGCTACCGCTGTGCCGTGATTGACATGACCTGCATTGGCAGCGAGCTGGTGACGCCAGAGCAATGGTACAAGGGGCTGGCCTATGAGCTATGGCTGGGGTTTGATCTCAGCGATCAGCTGCTGCTGCGGCATTGGTGGGATGACCATCAAGATTTGGCCTGCGCCCAGCGGCTGGGAGAATTGATCAGCGAAATTCTCTGGCGCTATCTGCCCGCGCAGCCGCTGCTAATTTTTGTCGATGAAATTGACAGCCTGCTCAGTCTGCCGTTCTCAGTGGACGATTTTTTTGGGCTGATTCGCTACTTTTACAATCAGCGAGCGCTCAATCCAGAATTTAACCGCCTCAGCTTTGCCCTATTTGGCGTCACGACTCCGGCTGACTTGGTGCGAGACCGCAGCAAAACGCCGTTTAATATTGGCCGAGCGATTGAGCTAACCGGCTTTGCAATCGACGAAGTGAAGCCCTTGGTGCAGCGACTGGATGGCCTAGTGAATCAGCCTGAGACGCTGCTACGCGAAATATTGGCCTGGACGGGCGGACAGCCGTTTTTGACCCAAAAGCTAGGGCGACTGGTGGTTTCCACAATTCAGGCATCTGGCGGCTTTCTGCCTTTACCGCCCGGCACCGAGTCCTTTTGGATAGAGGGACTGGTGCAGGCGCAGATCTTGCAAGACTGGGAAACTCAGGATGAGCCAGAGCATTTCCGCACAATTCGCGATCGGCTGTTGCGAAACGAGCAGCGAGCGGGCAGGCTGCTGGGGCTATATCAGCAGGTCTGGCAGGATCAGGCGGTTGATCAGGCGGTTGATCAAGCCGATAGCCTTGCCCAGACTGAGCTGCTGCTCTCAGGACTGGTGGTGCGGCATCGCGGGCGGCTGCGCGTCCGCAACCCGATCTACCGCCAGATCTTTGATCTCGACTGGGTGCAGCAGCAGCTAGCCATCCTGCGTCCCTATGCCCAGCCGATCGAACTCTGGCTGGCCTCAGCCCAGCAGGACAAATCGCGGCTGCTGCGGGGGCAAGCCCTACGAGATGCTCAGGACTGGGCGCAGAACAAGAGCCTCGGAGATGCCGACTATCAGTTTTTGGCCGCCAGCCAGCAGCAAGAGCAGCAGGAGATGCAAACTAGCCTAGAGGCTGCTCGGCTCCAGGCGGTGGAGGCGCGTCTGGCGGTAGAGCAGCGCAGCGGCAGGCGGCAGCGGCGCTGGCTCGCTTTTGTCAGCGCGCTGCTGCTGCTGGTCAGCCTGCTGTCGGGGCTGGTGTTTCGGCAATATCGGCAGGCCGCAGTTGCGGAGATTCAGGCGCTGGCCACAACCTCCGAGACCTACTATGCCTCCAGTCAGGGACTAGATGCGCTGATTACGGCGCTGACGGCCAACCAGAAGCTGCGGCAGGTGGGACGAGCCGATCTGGCTACTCGTGATCAGGTGGGGAAAGCGCTGCGGCAGGCGGTCTACAATACCAGTGAGGTGAATCGGCTCAGGGGACATCAGAGCGGCGTTTTGGCCGTGGCCATGAGCCGCGACGACCAGCTGATGGTATCGGGCAGCGAAGACCGCACGCTGCGGCTCTGGCGGCGAAACGGTCAGTTTGACAAGGCGTTTTATGGCCATAGCAATCCGGTTAATTCGGTAGATTTTAGTCCCGATAGCAACCTGATTCTGTCAGGCAGCGATGATCGATCGGTGATCCTGTGGAACCAGGACGGCCAGCGACTCCAGCGGCTGCTGGGGCATAGTGGCAGCGTTCTGGCAGTGAAGTTTTCCCCAGACGGCAAAACGCTGGCTTCGGCTAGCGAAGACGGCACGGCCAAGCTCTGGTCGCTTGACGGCAAGCTGCTGGTGACGCTGAGCGGCCATCAGGGAGCCGTACGCGATCTGGCCTTTAGCCCCGATGGTCAGCTGATTGCCACCGCCAGCGACGACCAGACCCTAAAAATCTGGCAGCGCAGCGGCCAGCTTGTCACCAGCATTCCAGCCCACTCAGATCGCGTCACCACTGTCGCCTTCAATCCCACCGATCGCAGTCTGGTTTCAGGCAGCGCCGACGGCACAATCAAAATTTGGCAGCAAGACGGTCAGCTATTGCATACTCTCACTGGACATCAGGCGGCAGTTCAGCGGCTCGCCATTGGCACCTATGGCCGCAACATTGCCTCGGCCAGTCGAGATGGCACAATCAAAATCTGGAGCCGCAGTGGCGTGCTGCTCTCCACGCTCAAAGGACATCACAAGCCCGTGCAAGAT